>JASFHE010000697.1:0-3627 GCA_050123415.1 Desulfobacteraceae bacterium
AACGGCTTTAGTTGTTGCCTGGTTAGCAGGGCTTCAATGGGTATTTATGTGTTGGCTTATGGAAAAAACAGGGAAGTAAAAAATCATGAGAAAGGATATAAAATGCAGATAACAATCGGTACATTCAATCTGAACAATTTGTTAAAGAAGATCTTAATAATTTATATCCCTACAAGGTCCTTGTGGAGGGTAATGATCCAAGATTGATTGATGTAGGGCTCCTCTCAAAACTACCTGTCGGAGGTGTGACCTCCTAGCGGCATGCTGTGCATCCGGACGATGAAGAGAATCCGGTGTTTGGGCGTGATTTACTGGAGGTCGAAATCTATAACTCAACACGCACCAGAAGGCTTTTAACAATTTATAATAACCATTTAAAGAGTCATTTTATTCCCTTTTTTGAGGATCAGGAAGGTGGTGCAAAAAAGGCCAATGAACGCAGAAAACGACAGGCCGAAGCAATCGCCCATATTGTTGAGGCCCGGATGCGCCCCGACAGCCGATATATTGTACTGGGAGACATGAATGATCCGCCAGATTCTCCCTCGCTTGCGCCCATGATTCACCAACAGCCGGAACTTATAAACGCCCTTCAAAATCCGGTTGAAACACGTCCGGCCAAGGCGGATGACCCGCCACCTGCTACCACCGCGTGGACTCACCGTTATAAACCCTCCGGTCAGCCGACCCAGTATGATCTTTTTGATCAGATCTGGTTGAGCCCGTCCCTGGCAGATAAACAGGAAGGTTCATGGATTGACAGGAGAACAAAACATTCAGGGGACGGCAGTGATCATGATCCTGGATGGATTGAACTGGATGTTTAGTCTGTAAGAGTTAAAAGACTAAGTCAAATACATACAAAGATACCCCGCTGCTCGGTAGAGCAGCGGGGTATTTCATTTCCAATACACTTAAGGCATTTTAATAACTATTAATAAAAACAAATTATCCCTGATTCACCATCAAAAAAAATAAATCTCGCTGAGCTTGCTTAATATGCTTGTCTATTGATTTTGTCAGGTCGGCGGCTTGTGCAAGATCCAGGTATACCTGAATACCGCCGAACCCTGTCATCTTACTATTCTGGTTGTCTTTTTCATGCTTGAATGGAAGAATGTGCCTTTTTATTTACCTCGCAACACCCGCACCTGTACCGGAGATACTGCCGGATGTGGTTCCTGTATATGTTCCACCTGCTACACCACTGAACTTGACATCTACTGACCCTGCGTTGATAGTTCCGTTACCGTTTGAAATATCTGCTGCCCAGTTATTATTATCCCATTTTTTCAAGGTAAAATCGGCTGTGACCGAACTGTCACTGTTAGATAAATAAACATAGTCTCCAATATAGGGGGCGACGGTATAGCCACCGCTTATGCTATCGGTTGCCCATACCTTGGGATCTCCTCCTGTTGAAGATGCAAAAAATATTACATCCGTCATTGTAACTGAAATTGCGCTTCCGGTGCCTTCCAGTGTGGTTCTTCCGATCTCAAAAGCAGGGATATTAAGCTCAGTTAATTTATCCCTTCCGGTATCAGTGGCCGCCATATCAATAAACTGACCGGCCTTTATCCATACACCGGCGCCTGCTGTCTGCCATGTCATTTCAGTCGGGTCATATGTTCCGGCGATCTTCCCAGAAGATACTCCTACTACCACGTCCTCCAGGTCAACCCAGGCGCCCAGGACATCGGCGTTGATCTGATTGCCTGACCATGTTCCCCCTTTGACCTCATATTTGGCGATCATACCGGAAACATCACCTGTTGCCCCATCCCCCATTTCATTATAAAGGTTCATGGCCCAGTTGCTTCCGGGTGTACCGGTATAAGCCCCGCCTGCCACATTCTGCCATACACCCCAGGGTTGCCCGTCGATATTTTTGTTGAAGAAATGTCCGCCGCCGATATCAAAGTAATCTGAAATATTTCCGCTGCCATCTATGAAACCGCCATCCTCTCCCGGAGAGTAATTGCTGCTATTGTCCCAGAAATGATATTCCGTATCCATTATCTCGTTTATAAGAGTAGCCGGTGTAACGCCTGTGGAAGAGAATAACTGTACAGGATAAACATCGCCATCTGCTTCCCATACACCGGACATTCTGTCTGCGGATCCCTGAAACTTTCCAAGAAGGATCCCTGCATTATTACTGGGATCTGCATATATGGCATAAATATTTCCCCTGGTCGATGATGTCAGAACACCACCCATAAATCCCGAATAGGCCCCGCCGTCAAAGGTTGTAGCTGTCCCGTTTGCAGAATTGCTGCTTTCTATATCAATTGCAAAAATGACCGGCTGGTTGGCAGTAATATAAAACGGCGCTTCATAAAAGCCCATGAGGGTAATATCGGCCGGAGAGGTCGAAGTAGCTGCCCACGGGCTGTCAAGCCCGCCAAGGATGCCTTCAAACCACCCTGAATCAAACATGTTGTAGCTTGTCCACTGATCATGGTTATTATTATCCCATGTCAAACCGCCTGTATAGGCTCCTGGATCATCCCTGAGGCTTTGAAGAACAAATCCGGTCGCCTGATCCGAGTTATAGCTTGAGAATGCGTAGGTATCATGGTTGTATACCCATTTCTGATGATAAAAATCTGCGATGGTGCCATCAAGATCCCATGCATTTATCTGCCCATATGTATCTGTACTATTCGCTGTATTATAAAAATTGTAGCCTCCTTCATGACTGTACAGATCATAGTGGTATGAATACTCGCTTCCGTTGGTGGCGCTGTAATATCTGCCACCCTCCTCCGATCGAACAAAATATACGTTTCCGTCAAGGCGGCTGCTGAATTGAAGATCATCTGTCTTTTGCCATGTCCCCTGGGAAACAGCGGCCCAGTCACCGGATGAACCCGCAGGACCGATAAGATCAGCTTCAAGGGTGCCAACACTAGTGCTTGTAATAAACTTCCCGCTGATTTGACCCGATATCCCGTCAGCATCCCATGATCCGCTGGTTATATCAGCAAACCACATGCCGCCATCATTATCGCTAAAATTGCCAAAGCCGCTGATTGCACCTGACCATGCGCTTGAAACAGCGCTTTCATCATATTTTGCATAACCAAATGTCAGATCAAAAATACCCCAGTCAGATCCTGTTATATATGAGGTATTTCCAAAACCATGGGCCTTAATGTTTTCCACACTGCTGCCTGAAAAACTGCCGCTGAGTCTTTCTATTTCAAGATTTCCATGTTCAATACTTGCAAGAAAATTCGCATTGGTGATAGAACCCGGAGTGGTGGGGATTACGTTAGGTATCTGCATGCGATACATGGTTGAATTCCAGTTCCCATCCGCATTGACCAGGCCGGTGAATTCACTTTTTAATATTCCAAGTTCGGTCTCTTCCGGATTTATGTATAAGGCGTGAATAAAGCCCCTTGCATCAGCTTCATCTCCGCTGAAAAACCCCGAATATGTTCCTCCACCTGCAAATGCGCCTGATAAAGGGGTCTTAAACAGGGTGATGGCGTTACCGGGGGATGTATACTGTCCTGAAAAAGATATATCAGCAGGCGCTGATTCGGTGGCACTCCATAATTCTGAGGGAAAGCCCAGAATTTCTCCGGTAAAACTTCCAATACCAGCGGGTATAGA
>JASFHE010000698.1:0-3623 GCA_050123415.1 Desulfobacteraceae bacterium
ACAAACGAAATGCCAAGTGTGGAGAGTGCTGAAGGTAAGGTCCTTTCTCCCTTCAAGGATGAAGCAACCACGCCTGAAACCGTTCTTATAGGCAGGGAAAAAATAACCAGGGCAATCTTGGCAGAGGCATCAAAGGCCATGTCGGCATTCGGGATGGAACTGGTCGATGTGAGAATCAAAAGGATTAACTATGTGGAGCAGGTCCGCAAAAAGGTCTATGAGAGGATGGTATCGGAAAGGAAACGCAAGGCTGCCCAGTTTCGATCAGAGGGTGAAGGCAAAAAGGCTGAGATTTTAGGACAGATGGAAAAGGAATTAAAGTCCATTATCTCCGGAGCATACCGTACCTCAGAGGAAATCCGTGGAGAGGCAGATGCTGAGGCTACCAAAATATATGGAACCGCCTATGGCGAAGATCCGGCCTTCTATGCATTCTTCAAAACGCTGGAGACATACAAAGATGCGGCCTATAAGAATGCCTTTGTTATTCTTGGAACCGACACTGATTTTTACCGTTTTTTAAAGACAATACCAGATTAAAAATAATGATTTTATAATAAGGCAGGAAAACAAATGAGAACATTATTAATTTATCCGAAATTTCCGGACACCTTCTGGTCTTTTAAATATGCCCTGAGTTTTATTCATAAAAAATCTGCATTCCCGCCCCTGGGGCTGCTGACTGTTGCATCAATACTGCCTGATGATTTTCAGAAACGACTTGTGGATACCAATGTACGCAGTCTGACCAATGATGATCTTTCCTGGGCGGAACTGGTCTTCATAGGCGGAATGGCGGTTCAAAGGGAGTCGGCTAAAAAAATAATTACCCGGTGTAAATCGATGGGGCTGAAGATTGTTGCAGGCGGCCCGCTTTTCACTGCCGAACCTGAGGCATTCAACGAGGTGGATCATCTTGTCCTGGACGAGGCGGAAGTTACATTGCCCCGTTTTATTGAAGATCTGAAAACCGGACATCCTGAAAAAATATACAGGGCGGGAGGTTACTGTGATATTCGTCATACTCCTATTCCTTCATGGAACCTGATAGATATAAAAAAATACGCTTCCCTGAGTATTCAGTTCTCCAGGGGATGTCCCTTTAACTGCGAGTTCTGCAATGTAACCGCACTGTTCGGTCACAGGTCACGTATAAAAACACCGGAGCAGATCATAGCAGAGCTGGATATTATCTATTACGCAGGATGGCGCGGCCCCATATTCTTTGTTGATGACAATTTCATTGGCAATAAAAATATTCTAAAGGCAGAATTGCTGCCCGCCCTTATTGATTGGCGAAAAAATAAAAAGGGTTGCGCTTTTTTTACCGAGGCATCCATCAATCTGGCTGATGATCCTGAACTTCTGGATATGATTGTCAGGGCAGGATTTGATTCGGTCTTTATCGGTATCGAGTCACCGGATGATGCCTGCCTCAAGGAATGTCAAAAAACTCAGAACATGAACAGGGATCTTCTCCAGAGCATTAAAATAATACAAAAGGCGGGTCTGCAGGTAATGGGAGGGTTTATTGTAGGTTTTGACAGTGATACTCCTTCCATTTTTCAGCGGCAGATCGATTTTATTCAAAAAAGCGGAATAGCAGCTGCCATGGTTGGACTGCTGCAGGCCCCTCCGGGAACAAGACTCTTTGACCGCCTGAAGAGGGAAAATCGTGTAGTAACTGAATTTTCGGGTGACAATGTGGACGGAACAACCAATATCATTCCGCAAATGGGCTATGAAAGGCTGCTGGAGGGA
The DNA here is from genome assembly GCA_050123415.1 of Desulfobacteraceae bacterium. Taxonomy (GTDB): domain Bacteria; phylum Desulfobacterota; class DSM-4660; order Desulfatiglandales; family HGW-15; genus JAAZBV01. Next base: position 1,762 of record JASFHE010000698.1, read on the forward strand.
TACCGCCAGATTATGAAACAGATCTATTCTCCCGGTAATTTCTATAAACGGGTTAAAATTTTTCTCAATGAAGTCAAGGCCAACAATGTAGCATTGACCATAAACAGACAGAAGCTGCTTGCGTTCGTCCATTCCTGTTTCCGGCTCGGTATCTGGGAAAAGGAACGCTTCCAGTACTGGCGCCTGGTGCTCTGGACCCTGATCCGAAGACCCAGGCTTTTGTCCCTGGCTGTAACCCTTGCGATATATGGTCATCACTATCGGAAGATATGCGAAATAAATATTACCTGATCCCGGAAAAACCTCTGAACAGTGGAATCTATACACTGTAAAGGGGATATGCAGAACAGGGGATCAAGACTGCTAACTCTATAACCCTGAAAAAGGAGAAACAATCATGCAGATTTTTAATTTTATTATCGCTGTTATTGCTTTGATCATTGCAACTGCCGCTTTCCAAAGAACCGGTGGAATTAAGAATCTCAAAAAAACTACGGCTGAGCTTCTGTCAAGAGTGGAAAAAAAGATGAGAGAAGAAACACCCGATGTTGAGGAAGAGAAGAAACAGTAGAAAATTGACAGGAAGGCATTAGGGCAACCTGAGAAATGAAATACTGAAAATTCCGGTATTTCATCCTCCTGTTTATCGTCACTGTGGTCATGCCAGTGGTCAAATGGAGTATCTGAGGAGGACAAATTATGTATTTTTCAATAATCATCACATTTTTACTTTTCCTGATAATTATCATTGCCGGGATACAGAACAGTATGCCTTTGGACTTGAAATTTATCATTTGGGATTTGCAATTATCTATTACAGCATTGATCTTTTATTGCTCTGTGATTGGCGGATCTATTGTGGCGATTCTTACATTGCCAAAACTTGTGAAAAAATCCCTTCATGTACGAAGTTTGAACAGGGAGATCCATAAGTTGAAAGAAGAGATGACAGAGCTGGGAAAAGAACCTGCCGACGGACAATAGAAGCAGAAAAGGCTGAAGACCTGTAGGTTTAATGCATTTACTAACAGCCCTGAGATCAGCCATATAATTTTCCACAGCCTGCCTTGAACGACCGGTAGCCTTTCCTGTTCAGTATAAAGAGGCAGGATGCCAGTTGAAAAAGAACAGATACGCGATATAAAATAACTTGATTTACCTTTTTACCTGCTGCAACCGGATGTTCAGTCCTTCAGTGTTTGACCCATTTTAAAAAATAATTAACCAAAAATAAATAGCCTCCAAAAGCCTTGCTATTACTGTACCTTAAGAGTTATTTACTTTTTTATGGTCGTCCCCGTTCGCAAGATTTTGCTTCATCATGTATGGTATTTTTGTCGTCATTTTTACCCTGTTAAATTCCGAAGGAAAGATTTGATAAAATCTTATTTAACAGGGCGAAGCTGTTTTTGGGAACCGCGGAATCCAGTTGTTTTTGGTTTGTGAATATTAAAACATGTCAATAATGAAGGAGACCATGTTCAGCTTTACTTTATATCTCTCACGGAACGCTATTTGGTAAAAATGCAATTTTGGCAACATTGCCAAAATTGCTAAATAGGGATCAAATCATCCGGGATTCCGATTTTTTTGATTTCTTTTTTAAAGAACGTGTCTTTCCCCACTCTTCCGGTAAATTGAATAAACCTGGTTGCACTGATATGTAATAAGTTTCAAGAGCCTTGATATTACAGCTCTTAAAAAGTTATTTGATTATTGAAGGACGTCCCTGTTTTTCGAGGAGTTTATTATCTATTCGGAGGACTGGGTTCCTCTTCCCGGAAATATGAACGCATGGCCGGTTGACCTGTCAGTGGATGGGAAAAAAAGACCGGTTGTAAACAGAAACGGCACGCCGTCGA
>JASFHE010000699.1:0-3616 GCA_050123415.1 Desulfobacteraceae bacterium
AAAAATGAACAGGACCCTGTATGGCATTATGATCTCCAGGACTATGGGTGGTATGACGCATGGGCTTTGGTGACTAATCCGAATGCGGGCGACTCGCCTTATAGTCAAGAGAACCCGCAAAGAATTCCGGCGGCAAAGGTGTATTCCAGAAATGCAAGCATTGATGGTATTCTTCGCTTTGATTTAGCGCGAAGTATGGGCCAGCTTCTGGGTCTTCCCAGATATATTTTTGATGCCAATGGTGTAGCTACCGAGTTTATAGATGGTGAATTTTGTAGTGCAGCTACTGATGCTGGATGTTCAACAGTAAATTACGGCTCCGGTATCGATAACATTTTTGAAATGAGCGGCTCGACGATTGCACCGAAAACAGGCAGGGAAAATTATTTTGCCTATATGGACTATGACGTGAGTCACAAGCTCAAGGTATATGGGCAGGCCATATATGGCAAGTCCGAAATCACAAGAGTAAACAATGGTGGTACGTTTACATATTCAGGCTTTAATGGCACCCATTTTACCATATACAGCGGTAATCCTTTTCTGCCGGCCGATATGCAGCAGATAATGACTGATAATAATTTAAGCTCCGTAGCGTTCAGTAGACTTGGAAGTTTAGAGGATGTGGGGGCTGAGGCCAAAAATTACGAGAAAACAGAGACCCTCTCTCTTACAACCGGCTTTGAATATAACATGAGTTCCGGTTTTTTCAAGGGATGGCAGGTAAAGGGTTACTACCAGTACGGGAAGACCGATTTTAACGCTGTCCAGGGCGGCGGCATCCGCCTTGACCGGATCTATCTTGCAGCTGATGTTGTAACTGATCCTCTCACAGGCGACCCTATATGTAATGTAGTTCTTCAAAATAGAGATAGTTTGCCAGGTACCGCGGGATATGATGTTTACCAGATGTACCAGGACTGCCAACCTCTTAATCTTTTTGGCAGGGGGCAGGCCTCTGCCGAAGCTGTTGACTGGGTCACAGGCTTTGAGCCAGGGGTCCCAATGCACGCCGATGGTTATCTGTCTGAAACTGAAAGCATTCCCGTTGACTATACCTCAGTTAAGGACAAGCAAAGGGTCCTCGATCTTGAACAGCATATGTTTGATATTCAGGCCGATGGCGAGATTTATCGAGGCTGGGGAGCAGGTCCCATCAGCATGGCGCTTGGCTATGGCTATCGTGAAGAATCATTTACCCAGATAATAAAGATAGGACCGGGAGGAAATGTCAATGCCGATCCTAATTATTTTCCTGTAATGGCCAATAATCCGGCCCTGGGTATCCGTGGTGTGCCAGCCGGCTCCGCGGGCTCTGGTAACATGGTGGAGTTACAGTACTCAAACGTTCCCTTTGCCCGTGGAGATCAGAATGTTCATGAAGCCTTTACTGAGTTTCAGGTTCCTGTGTTAGCTGATATACCCTTTATCAAACAGCTTAATTTTACGGCCGCGGGCCGCTGGGCAAAATATTCCGCGATAGATCCAATATATTCATGGAATACCGGTGTCAGCTGGGCTCTTAATGACGAATTGCGCTTCCGCGCTACTACATCCCAGGATGTTCGCGCCGCGACAATAGGTGAAAAATTTGACAGGACCGGTGGTGTTGCGTTTCTTTTTGACTCTGCTATAGATGAGACTAAACCTTTTTCTACCTGGTATATGGCTATTTCCCGCTCAAACGGCAGTCCTGATATCGAGCCTGAAAAGGCCAGGACCCATGTAATTGGCGCGGTATATCGGCCCCATTGGCTGGAGGGCCTCAGCTTTTCAGCTGACTGGTATTTAATAAATGTCGCTGATAATATAAATCAGGCCAGCGCACAGGAAGTGGTAGACGGATGTGAGATTGATCATAATCAAGAATACTGTGACCTGATTGTCCGTGGCGGTGCGGAGGTAACAACTGTGGATGGCGAGACTATTAATCGAGTCACTATTATTAATCTGCCTTATTATAACCAGCAATCGGTAAGAGCAGAAGGTATTGACTTTGAGATTGGCTACAACAGGCCTGTTAACTGGTTTGGCGGCGGCGAATCTATCAATCTGCGTTTTCTTGGCAGTTACCAGTCAGAGCGTTCAAACACGGATGGTACTGGTAGCAAGACAGAATTTATGGGAAGCACCGGTTTTCCGGACTGGACAGCCACTGTTAACGCTGGATACAGGCGCGGCCCATTCGGGATTACTCTGACGGCCAGGTGGGTAGACGATACAATTAACCGGTTCAATAACCGTCGTGACGAAGAAACCGGTGAAATAACATGGAATGTTGCGGATAATACAATAAAACAACCAGTCACTGTTAACGCGCGAGCAAACTACCGCTTTGATTTGGACGGTGGTAGTATGAATGTGTTTTTTAACGTTCAGAACCTGCTTAATCCGGATCCGGAAACTAATTATGGTGTATTTGGGGGCAATAGCACCGGTCTGGGAATCTCAGGAGATCGTCGTGGACGTCGATTTACGCTTGGCGTGAATTTTGAGTTTAAGTAATTTTTTTATAGGAGTACCCTCCATACTTCATCCTTAAACAGGATGTAAGTAATCTCAACGAACCCGTTTGATTACTCAAGCGGGTTCGTTATTTTTCTTCTTCATCCTCATTCTCATCATAAGGCTCGGGTATGTTCCCCCCAAGCAGCTCAAGGTAGGTATCTTCGAGTTTTTTCATCTCTTTCAGGATATCCATGGCATGCCTGGTGCCCACTTCAGCGGCTTTTTCCGAGTCCCTCTGCCTGAAGGCATCCATTATTTCGTCATGGTCACTCTCATTATGAATAATGGTGGTTACGGGTTTCATGGTCCGGATGAAACTCTCTGTAAAATCCATGAGATTTTCCATTATGATAGAGTATATGGGATTTCCGCATGCCCTTCCTACCAATCTGTGAAACATTGCGTACAATGGGTCCAGCTTGTCCCGTTCTTTAATAACAGCATAGGAATCAAGAAGGGTTTGCATTTCCTTTAGTGCTTTAGGCGAAGCATTTTGTGCGGCAAGCCTGCATACTTCAGGTTCTAAAAGGAGTCTTGCCCGTGCAAGGTGGTCTACACTCACCCGCCTGTATCTTATAAGGTTGGCAAAGTCTTCCATAAAGGGAAGCTGATATAATTCCCTTACAAATGCTCCGCCGGTTATACCCCTCCTGATTTCAAGAAAACCCCTTGACTGCAGGACCCTGATACCTTCACGGATTACCGGGCGGCTGACGCCAAACTGCCGGGCAAGTTCGGTTTCACTTGGAAGCGCTTCACCCGTTTTGTATTTTCCTGAGAGGATCGCCTTTTTAATCTCGTTTACTACATCCTCATAAAGGTTGGTTGCTCGTTTTATCTTTTTAAAGTCGGACAATTTTTCTCTCCTGTCCCGATATTTATAAGTTTTTCCCGGACGTTTTAATAATTATGATTATAAGCAGTGTAAGCTATTTATATTTATTAAAATTGTCGGTAATTTAAATTAATTATTGATATTGTATATATCATGGATCAGCAGATTATTTCCACTTCTTTTTGTACTTCCGGCCCTCTTTATATTTTCATCCAAATATGTTAAGGCAAATTCAGGAAAAAGGAGGTAAGGTATGAAAAGGAATTTACTTAT
>JASFHE010000700.1:0-3613 GCA_050123415.1 Desulfobacteraceae bacterium
ACTATTGCCTCACGGATAACATCTCCGGGATATTTATTTAGATCAACGCATGAGACATCCCTGAATAAAAGAGGATGATGTGTAAGGAGCAACTGGGCGCCTGTTGATGAAGCCCTGCTTACAGCCTCAAATGTCGGATCAAGGGCGACAAGTATTTTTTTAATTATCTGGACATGGGAGCCAACCTGCAGGCCGGAATTGTCCCATTTTTCTGCAAGTGCAAAAGGGGCAATCTCATCAATGATATCTATTACTTCTTTAAGGCTTGGAAGCATAACAACCCATCAACTATGATTAATTTTAGAGACTAAAACAACAAAAAGGCACAAAGTACTTGATCAAAAATGGAAAGGGCGCATCTTGAATGATGCGCCCTTTCAGCTAACGATCTCTTAATCGAGATTTATTTTTATATATTTGCAAAATTAACATTTTACCTTTCATGATGGGCCCACCTGGGTTCGAACCAGGGACCTACCGGTTATGAGCCGGTGGCTCTTCCAGCTGAGCTATGGGCCCTTAAGAATGCTGTTTGATTCAGGGTGTATAAAATGCAGCCGGAATCGTTTTTTGTCAAGAAAAAATGCAAATAATTTTTTCAGCGTTCAATAAAACTCTTTAGTTTCCTGCTCCTGCTCGGATGCCTGAGTTTTCTTAAGGCCTTTGCCTCAATCTGTCTGATCCTCTCCCTTGTTACATTAAAATCTCTGCCGACTTCTTCCAGAGTATGATCGGACTTCTCACCTATACCGAATCTCATCCTCAGAACCTTCTCCTCCCTTGGTGTTAGAGATGTAAGGACTTTTCTTGTCTGCTCACCAAGGCTGTGGTTGACCACTGCTTCACCAGGAGATATCACCTTCTTGTCTTCTATGAAATCACCAAGATGGCTGTCTTCCTCTTCTCCGATCGGAGTCTCAAGGGAAATAGGTTCCTTTGCAATCTTTAGAACCTTTCGCACCTTTTCCAGCGGGAACTCCATCTTTTCCGCAATCTCTTCAGGGGTTGGTTCCCGGCCATGTTCCTGAACAAGATACCTGGATGTCCGTATAAGCTTATTAATTGTTTCGATCATATGAACCGGAATACGTATTGTCCTTGCCTGGTCAGCAATAGCCCTTGTTATGGCCTGCCTGATCCACCAGGTGGCATATGTACTGAACTTATATCCCCTCTGGTATTCAAATTTTTCTACAGCCTTCATAAGACCGATATTTCCTTCCTGGATCAGGTCAAGGAACTGAAGCCCCCTGTTGGTGTATTTCTTGGCTATACTTACAACCAGCCTGAGATTCGCCTGGATAAGTTCCTTTTTGGCGAGTTTTGATTTTTCAAGGCTGCGTCTTGCTGTATCGAGAGTCTCCCTTAACTCCCTGTTAGTCATATTTGTACGATCCTTAATTTCTTTTATTGTTTTTTGTGAATTATTAATTTCCGTTTTTAAAATGAGCAATTCCGATTTTTTTCTTTTCAACGCTGTAACAACGTCATTATCCTTTGCGGATTTAGGGATACTGCTGATGCATTTTTTTATATATGTGATTGATTTACCGCCGGCCTTTAAAACACATTCCGATATCTGGTTGTCCGCCTTTTCACAATTTATAACCAGCTGACGGAGCATATCCATCATATTATCAAGCTGTCCTTTTTCGAGTTTAAAGCTGCAGATCATTTCGACAATCTGATTATAGACCTTCGTCATTCTGGCAGTAAGCTTTTTCTTTTTCGCGGCGGTGCAGCTCTTTTTGGATATTTCAGCCTTTATTTTACAATATTCTCCATATAAACCCTTGATATCATCAATCAGTTTAATCAGGTGTTCCCTCTTTTCACCAATCTGGGCATGGTTCTCTTCATAATCAGGATCATTGATAATATTCTTTAATTTTACCTCGCCTGTTTTCAGTTTCTCCCCAAGATCAATTATATATTCAATCCCTACACAGCAATTTAAAAGCAGTTCAAGGGTATTTTTTTCACCTTCTTCAATTCTTTTTGCTATATCTACTTCACCTTCCCTGGTTAGAAGCGATATGCAGCCCATCTCTTTAAGATACATTTTGACGGGATCAGAAACCCTTGTTGAGCTATCAACGATATCAGTACGAAAATCTTCTTTATCCAGCTCTTTTTCTTTCTTTTTCTTCAGTTTTCTGGATTTTTCAATTTCGTTTTTTGCGGCTTCGTCAATAACCATAATATCTAGTTCTTCAAACATCATCATAACATCGTCGATATGCTCTGAAGAGATTATTTCATCCGGCAGATCGTCATTCAGCTCTTCATATGTGATATAGCCTTTATCTTTACCGATATCTATCAATCGCTTCAAATTATGCATATCAGATTTATTTGCCATACTATCCCTCCTGATAATTACTTATCTCTGGTTATATTTACTCCTTAATCAGTTTTCACTCTTTTTTATGGTTAAAAACCTTTTGGAGATTTTTGTTAAACCAACTATGTTTTTAATTTATATACTTCATTTATCTTTTCAATGTTTCCGGAGTCTTTTGCTTCAATAATGGTTTTTTGAATTAATATTCGTTGAATCCTTTTCTCAAAATCAGCAATAGCCTGCCCGACATTGTCATTTTTAAATATGGGGTCGGAAAGCATTATTTCATTTAAAATATCCCTTTCCGTGCTCTCCATGCTCTCAAGAGCCTTTTCCGGGACCAATTTTTGATCCAGTCTATATATTTCGGCAAGTTTATCAAAAATCTTTACTACTACACTGTCTGATATTAACAGCCTGAAATCATTCTGTAAAATTCTATCCGCGGTTTCAGGAAAATGAATTAAAAGGTTCATAAGATGATATTCTTTCAGGCTTTTAACTCTTGACCTGTTAATTTTTGATTCCAGCCCCTTCCCGATATCTTTTGTCAATCCCGATTTATTCTGCCTTGCTAATTCATCGTGGATAATTGATTCCGGAATTTCACACTTCTCGCACAGATGTCTTATATAAACCGACCGCTGCAAATTACCTGTTATTTGAGACATTATCGGAATAATTTCGTTAAGTAATTCAATCTGACCCGTCACTCCTGATTCCATCTCGAGCTGCTTTGACTCGATATAAAAATCAAACATAGAGACTGATTTATCCAAAAGGTCCAAAAAGGCATTAAGGCCTTTATTGTTGATAAATGTATCCGGGTCATCCCCTTCCGGTAATATCATTACCCTGGCAACCAGACCTTCATTCAAAAAGAGGGGCAGACTTTTTATTGCCGCGTTTTTCCCGGCAGCATCCGAATCAAATACAACAATTATCTCCTTTGCAAAACCTTTGAGCCTTCTTATATGGGCCTGTGTAAGAGCGGTACCAAGAGTAGCAACCGCTCCATAGAATCCATTTTTATTTAATGCAAGGACATCCGTATAACCTTCCACAATAACTGCCCGACCTGTTTCGCGTATATGTGTGAAGGCCGTGTTTAATCCGTATAATAATTCGCCTTTATGAAAAACAGGTGCCTCCGGGGTGTTCAGGTATTTTGGTAATGAGTTATCAAGTACTCTGCCGCCAAAACCCGCGACCCTTCCCTCCATGTCATAAATAGGAAAAATAACTCTTCCCCTGAAACGGTCATAATAT
>JASFHE010000701.1:0-3608 GCA_050123415.1 Desulfobacteraceae bacterium
GACGGAATTGGTCTTTTTTATTGCTTGACCTCAAATTTTCCTTATAACTGTCATAATCGAGCATTTGTTCTACGTAATATTGAAGCGCCCCGGTGGCATTCTTCCATAGTTCTTGCGAGTATCCAGCCAGATAGCGTATTTGGGAATTCTTAACCAGCGGATTTGCCCCACTTTCATCATCATAAGAGTAATAATAGGCGAATTCGACATTAGCGATTCCGGCCCCTACTGGCCCCTGCATGCTGAATCCGTAAGTATTCAATTTAGGAAATATCGCATTTCCGGACTCGTCCTGCCCCTCCGGTGTTTTCCAAAAACCCATATAGCCATACAAGGCCAACTCAAATCCCTTCAGGCTGCCATATATCCGAAAGGCTATTTCATCATTATCAAACCATTCATCCGGTATGTATGGGTCAACTATATTGTCCTCGCCCACGATTTTGTTTAAACCGGCGCTCCAATATGAAATATATTCACCACTTATAAATCTATCCGGATTAAATTTCGGTATATAAATGATATCGACACTAACAATTTCCGCACAAAAACAAATCTTCAATGCGTCAGATGGAGCTTTTAGGTATTCCTTATCCCTTCCAATGAAGAAGGATTGCCAATCCTTTGGAAACATGTCGTTGAGGAACACAAGATTACCCGTACCCCAAGTTAAGATTTGCCGGCCAATTTTCAAATCAATAAAGTTTGTCGGCCGCGAGAATATCCACAATTCTCGGGTGTCATATTCAACTTCTTCTGTTATCCCGTCAAGCCATGCATCGCCTTTGTATTTAATCTCAAGCCAATCGTTATATGTGAAGGCTTCACCTTGCAAGCGCAACTCGCACACCGACATATCCTTTTCATGCGGGTCATCTTGGGTTCGTCCACCAATAAGCATCTCACAAAAGCCATTTATTTCGGGTTGCTCAAAACCAAGCCAGTCAAAAATTGCTACACCCTCCTCCGCCTTAACTATCGATACCGCGATTACCATGATAAAAATGATTACCAACGCCGGTATTATAAACGACTTTACCGCGATTTTCATCTCATTGCATCTCTGGGTGGTCTACGCAAATAGCGTTCCGTGAAAATATCATTTTCAAGGCCAATATTGAATTTGATGTTTGAGAATATCATTTGGGTAACGCTACCACTATCCACATCTCTGGCGGAAGATTTGATGACGGTTGGGTATACAATCTTCTTGCCGTCATACTCTGCTTCTATTTCTTTTATTTGCTCGGATTCTATTACCCTGTATAGCCTGCCACCTTTCTTGAAATATTCCATCCTTACCGGCAAGTAGTACTTCTTGTGCAGATAGACCAAATAGTATACGAACTCAACATCATCCGGATTTTTAGGTGTGTTTTTAATTACAAAATAGTCATCGTTTACTTCGATGAGTTTGTGCTCATCATCTTTCGGGCTCCTACCTGAAATATCTTCGTATAAAAAGTCGGATCCAACAAAGCTTGTTCTCTTATCACTCGCCGCTATCCTTTTCACCAAATCCAGGCTTGGCATATACAGCCAGCGATCATCATCCTTGTTGGGCCCAACGTGTTTGTGAACCATAAAAATCATTTTCCGTACATCCGCTGGCCTATTGAAAAATACGAAATATTTTTGATCAGAATCGTCTTGCTCATCGTTATCTTTGCGCAGCATGTTGAATTCACGTATTCTGGTACGCCCCTGTTTATCAGTGATCACCATACGGACCTTACCCTTGCTATCAACTCCCTGATATAAGGCCATATGGTTCGCCTTGGCTATAAGTTCATCGGCAGTCAATTCTTTTTTGGATGGCACTTCCGCGTAGACCAATCCGCACCACAATATTGCAACCAGCACTATTACCAGTCTTGATGTTTTTCTCATAATTAATACCGTCCCATCAATTTTATAAATTTTTTCCTTAACTATTTTTACAATTCAGTTTCCTTAAAAAATACTTTTTCAAAGATATGCAAAACCGCCGGCAAAAATAGCAAGGTGGTAATACCGGAAAACAATATGATGCCGAACAACATTAGCGCGGTGGTCTTGTAAGGCACCAGATGGGCCACCATGAGAGGCAAAAATCCCAGGGCCAGCACCAACACGTTCCTACTGATGGCCAGCGCAGGCTCACCAAACAACCGTGGCACCGCCAGAGCCCAATTTCCTGCTTCCCTGTAGATATTCCGACTGCGTTCCAGGAGGTGAATTGCAAAGTCCACCGCCATTCCCAGGGTTATCGCACTCATTACCGCCACCGGCATGTCATAATCAACTCCGATAATCCCAGTGGCCCCATAAACGGTAACAATGGTGAAACTAAGCGGTATCATGCAGATCAAGGCCCATTTAAATGACCTGAATAAAATGATCATGGTTATAAATATAATAACAAAGGCGCTGGCAAATGAACCCAGCATTTCCCAAAACATTTTATCCTGAAAAATATAATTTACATAATGCAAGCCAGACCAGGAATGCGACAACACAACCGGAGGTTTGTAAGCTTTTATATATGAATCAACAGCCTTAACGGTTTTCTCGGTCTGTTTGCTATCGCCCTTGGTGAACTGAACTCGGATATTTGCTTGCATGAAATCAGGAGTTACCAGGTGCCATAGATCATTGGGCCTGTGACTTCCCTGATATTGCATATAGCATTCCGATACGGCCCGCAGCTTGCCCGGTATGCGATAGTTTTCCGGCCGACCATCCACCAGTTCCTGGTTAACCTTGCGGATTACGTCCGCGACCGAAGTTGTTTTGCCCACCAGCCCGCTTTTTTCCAGGCATTTTTGCAGGCCGACCATATATTTCAGCACGTCAGGCCGCTTAAATATTTTTTGCTTCTCTTTTTCCAGTTCAAAAAATCCCTGGATCTCCTGTAAAATATAGTACTCCTCGTCAGGAGCATCCTTCGCCTTATCAGATACATGTTCTATGATTTTATCCAGGTATTGCAGGGTGGAACTTGATCGCGGCCTGTTGGCTGCCAACGCAACGTTTATATCGGATATTACTTTTTCTACTTGGCGTCCATCGCCTTCGATACTGGTGGCAAACTCGGCAAAACTACTTTCTATATCGCTTATATTTTTCTGTAAATATTCAGCGCCTTTTCCTATACCCAAATTAAGAAACGCAGTATATGTTCCCCCAAAGTGCTTATTAAGCGCCATATCAGCCTGCCGTATTGGGTGTCCCAGGGTAAACCTTTTCGCGTAGTTGTCATTAACGTTAATATTGGTAACACCCCATATGGCTAAAACTATGATCAGCGCCATGGCCACTATTATCGATTTAGAATGTGTATATGAAAAGTTACCCATTCTCTGCAAAAATCTGGACAACCAATTTTTATCGAGCTCATCGGAACCTGACTTACCAAAGTTAGCCAGCATTCTTTTGGGAACGATCATCACGTAGGCTGGAACTAGGAAGATCGTGACCAACCACGCAATCATCACGCCCACCGCCACGAACAACCCAAACAACCTTGCCGGAGGAATCGAGGTAGTCAAAAACGACAAAAAACCGGCTGCCGTGGTTAATGAGGTGAACAATATGGGCGTGAACAAACGCTGCATCACCTCCTTCAT
>JASFHE010000702.1:0-3596 GCA_050123415.1 Desulfobacteraceae bacterium
CGTTGTCAGGAAAGCCGGGAGCATCTTTATCCGGGCCGTCGTCCCAGCCTGCGGTCATCATAGCGACGGCGGTAAGTAAACCGCCGTTGCCGGGCAGATAGAGCGGCAACCGAGCCGATTGATAATTATGCCCGTTAGCTAAGTACCGATTCTTGGGAGTATCGAGAAATAGCGCATCTATCGCTTTTTCCGGCTTCCCCAGGCGAGCTGCCGTCATTGCCATAACAGGATAATCCCATCCCCACGTGCTGGAAAAATCCCATTTTGCAAATACATCCTCCAGAGTTTTTTCCATTACATCCGGTTCTATCAAAGGCGTCTTTGGCAAAAAACCAAGAGCGCAAAGCATCGAAGGATGATCCTGATAAATTGTATAAGGCGGAGTTTCAATCGCTGCATAAATTCCTTCGCGGACAGTTGGATGTGATAAATTTTGCATGACATTATCCCATTGCTCGTCACGCTCCATTCCCAGCCGCTGTCTCCACTTCTGCGCGGTTTCAAGTGCCCAATACCAATAGGCCAGCTCGAAAGTCGGATTAATAGTATTCTGTAGGGTACGGCTGTAACTTTCCTGAGCTGGAATCAAAACAGGCCCCAGGACATAGCGATGTCCCTGTTTATCCGATACAGGATACGAAGCCATAAATTTCGCAGTTTCAAAAACAATCTCCTGATATTTTTCCAGCGTCTCTTTATTTGGATTACTTCGATAGCACAGTTCTGCATAGTAAACAGGATGAGGCTGCTGCCAGATGAGAAATACGCCGACCGTGCTCGGACTGTCTCGACCATCAGGCGAAACCATTTTCGGCCATCGCGCACCCTCGTAGCCCTGTAATTGGGCGGCTGCTTTGGCCATAGGAAGTATCTCCTGATACCAGGGCAGACTACGCTCCAATAAAGCCAATCGATCCCACAGGGCAAAATGAACTGCGTGCCACCAGTGCATCTCCAGATGAAATTTTCCAAACCAGCTATTTGTTACGAGGCCGGTTTCCTGAGGAGGGCAAGTCCCCGAACATTGAATTGCTGTTAGGTATTGCGAGAGAATTACTCTGCGTTCAAGCTCATTAGCTCTTGGATCGGTACATTGGGAAAAATCAATTGCCGCCCCGGTTGACCAGAACTTCTGCCAGTAATCAGATGCCGCAGCGCGGATGGTTTGAAAATCCGGCATTGTTTCCTGTATAGGATTTTGTGAAAAGGCAAATACAATTTCAAGAGTGTCACTATCCTGCCTGCGAATTTCATACTCATGCTGTGGCTTTGATATAATTTTTCCAGACTGCGAGCAGGAAATATTCACATAATATTTGTCTTCATCAAGTATCCGGACAAATTCAGCTTTGTTGCTGTTGATATTGCTTTGTGTTATGTGTCGCTGCGGGTGATTCCAGTTGGCTGCTTTTTCCCATTGTTCACTACCGTATGGGAATTTCAAAGATACTAACAGCCGCTCCTGCTTGAGTAATTCCGAATTAATACGTACAGCTAAAATGTCACGTTCAGGGTGACATATGGTTAGAACTTTAACTGCACTTCCCTCAATTTCGAATTGACTATCCAGCAGGCCGTTCCATAAATCCAGAGTTTGATTTGTATTTTGCAAATCACTAATTTGAACCTGTGAACCGTCTTTCTTTTTCATCACCAGACCAATCTGTCCTAAGTGCAAACGGTGAGGATTGGCCCTTAGCCATGTCCCCGCCGGCGAATAACTGCCGCCTCCATCCGAAGCATAAGGAACTCTACGGTCGGCCACTTCATATTCGGTAAGGACATCTGTGAATTTGTAATTGTTTGTATTCGGCGCAGAATGCCAGCCCCATTGTGATTGCGTTCCCAGCAGCATACCTTTATCATGAAATTCAGGGAAACTCTGCAAGCCTGTTATATCGGCTGTGAAAGCGAATTCGCCGTTACCTATACTAAGCGGCGTCAATGGGTCAGGTTTTTCAATGGTGACATTGTGCCTTGTTACTAATGCGCGGCGGTCGATTTTCTCTTCTGAAAAACTAATCGAGGCTGAGCATAATAAAATCAGGATTGATATTTTAGGAATTATGAAATTTTGTCCTGCCCGTTTCACGGCCAACATCCTCTTTTTTGCAGAACAATTTACACGGAATAATCTCAAATGACAACATTTTGTTGTTAAATCTGCTTTAGAGCCATTTAATTGCCGGCTATATTATACATAAATCCTAAATCCATCGGATCCGAATGATTAGCTCCATATTCAACTGTTCGTTTTTTTACAGTTGGGTCAAGATTATCATCCCAGATTTCAACATAGCCCTTATCCTTCATGCATTTTTTGATCTGGGTATCTATATAATTTTTGCCAACAGAAAAAGGCGTTCCATAATCACGGCTCATCTGCTTCGATGTTTCCATGGCTTCTATCTGTGCCAGGTGGTAACAATCTCTGCAGTCCTTATCTGCCTGTCTTATAGTGTTATTTTCGTTATACCAATATCGGCTTGGTCCGCCGCATCCGGAGCAGGCTATTATCAGAAACAAAACAGTTGCTGTTAAGATTTTCATTTTCTTCTGACTCCTGATTTATAAAATCTATTTTGATTCGTTTCTATGATATTGAGATATATTTTTTTACTTCTCTATACGTATACGGTCTAATCTGACAAGCTCACCTTGAGAGGCTATCCAGAATGCAGTTGGAGTTTCAATTAAACCGTGATAACCATTGCTGCCCATAGGACCAATTACCCAGTTACCTTCCTTCCAATTCGGCAAAAGTACCCATTCACCAGCCCACAACCTGGAATCTTCAGAACCAATATCATCATACTCCCATAGATAGGATGGTGGATCCAACTGCATTATGTCTAATCCTTCATAAGGTAACGCCTCGAAAGAAACTTTGCCTGTAGCCAGGTCGTAACGACCTCGTTGAAAAGTCGAAGAATTTTGATTGCTACGCGGACCCTGACGTAGAATTATTAAAGATTTTCCATCATCAGATGCTTCTATGCGTATGATATTACCTTCTATTACACGCCGCCATTTATTCGGACCGAGATATAAACCCTTCCTGCCTGATATAAAAAGTTTATCACCTATAGCAACCATATCACTTACCGTTTGATTAAAATCAGTGCCATCTATCAATTCAGGAAATTCTAACGGATATTCCCACTTACCTTTTCTAAAACGACCGATGCTTGATTTTTGAAAAAAGATATCAGCTTCCCGTGGATAAAAAGGAAATTCTGCAGCAGCTCCTCTGTTTGGACGTTTTTCGAATAGAATCCATACATCTCCATTCATCATAACTGATATTCGTCGAATCGGAGACCTCGTTCCAATTTGTTTTGGATTAATATATGACCATGTTAACTTCTCCTCATCAAAGACACTTATACCCTGTTGACCTAATACTCCGAACGATTGATTTGTATAACCAATCCATAATTCATTATTGCGTAAAGCTGCTGTGCTAAGAGAAGGATTCTTTAAATTAGTCTTCGGATCGAGAAACTTCCAGCTTTTGCTTTTGTCTTCCCAGCGGTGTACACCACGATTACTCGTGACAAGAATTTCATTTTTGTCCCCAAGCATATCAATAAGCC
>JASFHE010000703.1:0-3593 GCA_050123415.1 Desulfobacteraceae bacterium
GCAAAATATAACAACTATAGGCATTGATACTGCAAAACTTTATGACGAAGGGGTGGATGACACAAAAACCGAGCGAATCAATAAAAACGGCGCCTATGTCCAGCACCAGTGGGGGATCACCTCGTCAGTGGACCTTAAACTTGGCATGCGTTATGAAGATGTTAAAATATGGGTCAGTAACTGGTCCAACGGATCTTACCATATACCGGGCAGAGAGAGATACATCGAGCGAAACTGGGATCACCTGGTACCGAAATCATTTCTTACCTGGAAGATGAACGATCTTGCCTCCTGGCTGCGGGATACTTCGCTTTCCGCGGGGGTAAGTAAAATATGGCACGCCCCGGATTATCATGGCGATTATAATCCCCAGGGCCGGCCTGCCGGTGCCTGGATCGAGCCTGAACACGGAATGGGATACGACCTTGTGCTGGACCGTCGGTTGTGGCGTGATATAACTATGAAATTGGGTTATGCCTTTTACGAAATAGAGGATTTCATTGCCACAAACAGTAGTTATGCCGATTTCACACCCAGAGGTTCCGTCACCTATGGAGCATTGAATTATTCGGATTACAAGATCAATCTGGAAGAAGTTCATCGCCATGGGGTGGATCTCGACCTGGGCGGTCATTTGACAGATAAGCTGTCTTTTTATCTGGGGTATGCCTGGCAGACCTTTAATAATAAGGGAAATGAGCCGGCCGGAGAAACAGGAGTGGACCAGCGTGCAGAGCACAGGATAAGTTCGGGTCTGAAATATGCGCTGTTTGAAGATACTAAACTTATGCTGGATTACTACTACCAGAGCGAAGAGACAACAATAATTTCAGAGGAGATATCTGAGGATGTATGGGATTACCGTGAGGAACATATTGATGCATATAATGTGTTCGACCTGGGAATTCGGCATATTCTTTTTAAGCAGAAATACGGATTTAAAGATGTCTCTTTAAATCTATATATTAAAAACCTGTTAAATAAAAAATATAGCAATACCTCGGGTTATCAGGCCACTGACCGGTTTTTCGGTGCCTCGATTAATTTTAAAATGTAGGGAAATATAAAATGGAACATAAAGATATAGTTAGAAAATTCATGGCTGTAGTTTTTATTACCTGTTTTACTTTTATATTTTCGGCAGGGTGTTCTGATTCGAAGCAGAATGCCCTGAAAAATGAAAATGCCGGCAAGAAGGGCGAATTCCACCTGGTTGGAACAGGCCCGGGAGACCCGGATCTTTTGACCGCAAGGGCACTGGAGGTAATAGGCAACGCGGACATGGTCATTTGTAATTCGGATGAAAAAAGCAGATTCTCCGGGCTTATTGATTTTACTAACAAAAAAGTAGTTACAGGTTACGCGCAATTGGCCGGTTTTTACGGAAAAGATTGTAAAGATTTGTCTGGGACGGATCGAACCGAATGTGAAAAGAATCATAAAAGACAGAACGAACTGATTTCACTCCTGCGTAAGGCTCTGTCGGAAGGAAAGCGGGTGGCCATGTTGAGTAATGGGGATCCGACCATTTTCGGGCCGGATGTATGGGTTATGCAGGGCCTGCATGATCTGAATCCCGTAATCGTTCCGGGGCTTAGCAGTTTTAATACTGCCAATGCAATATTAAAGGTAAACCTTGGTGAGATTATTATTACAGCCCCTCTTACAGGAAAGGATCATACCGATACAATCGAAAACCTGGCAGGTCATGAAGAGGCTACAATAGTCGTTTTTATGCCAGGTGATTTGAAGGCCCTGTTCAAACGGATGAGCAATATTTTTGCACCCGGCACACCTGCTGCGATTGTCTGCCGTGCCGGTGTGTCAGGGAGTCAAAGCACGGCTCTTGGCACTGTGGGAGGTTTTGCGGGAGACATTCCTGCCGGAATAGACCCTGAACTGTCCATTGTATATGTGGGTAAAGATCTGGCAGAATCCAAGTTTAAACCGGAAAAGACAGCAAGTGGCAGTCAGGGAAAATTCTATCTTGTTGGCATAGGCCCCGGTGACCCGGACCTGGCTACCCTGCGGGCACTAAATGTTATTGAAAAGTCCGATCTGATATTTGCCAACCAGAGAATCAGCGATAAATTTGAAAAATATCTTACCGGTAAAGAAGTGCTCAACGGTTATTACCGGTTGTTTCCATTCTACGGCCAGGAGTGCGCGAATGTCACCCGGGCACAGAAAAACAGGGAGAGGATGAGCTGCGAAGAGTACCACAGGAAACAGGAGGAGTTTGCAGCAATTGTCCGGGAGGCAGTAGCTGCCGGTAAGACTGTGTCCATGCTGGACAATGGAGATCCCCTGGTTTACGGGCCCTGTTCCTGGACTCTTACCGAACTGACTGACCTGGAAACAGAGGTTGTGCCGGGAGTGAGTTGTTTCAATGCAGCCAATGCGGCCCTGCGTGTCGGGGTCACGGAAGGTGAAAAAACACATTCGGTGATCCTTGCATCCGGATGGTCGGTTGAAGAAATGGCGGTTCACAATAGCGCCATGGTTCTTTTTACTATGCGTACCGAGTTTAAAAAATTTATCGACAGCCTCTCTAAACACTATTCATCCGACACACCTATGGCAATCGTCTTCAGCGCAGGTTACGCACAAAAGGAGAATGTAATGCATGGCACACTTGGCTCAATCCTTGGACAGCTGGAAGGAAAAGACAAACCCTTTGAGTACCTGCTGTACATCGGTGATTTTCTGAAAAAGAGTGTGGATAATTTAAATAATGAATAATAACAGGATAAATACTGGGGGATATAAATGAAAACAAGAAAACATACAATTATACTTTTCTGCATTTTTTTATTGATTATTCTTAACACTCCGGCCATGGCCCATAATATCTGGTTGAATCCCGGTAATTATTATCCGGAAGTCGGTACCACGGTAGATATAGGGATCGGCTGGGGGCATCAGTATCCCGCAAGCAGGATCGACCAGGAATTTAAGGAGGGACGTCTGGGGGAGATCAAGGCAATAGACCCGGATGGTCTGACAGTGAATCTTACAAAGGTTTCACATGATCTCTACAGACTAAAGGTGGAAAAAGCAGGGGTCTATCTTTTATCTGCTAATATTAAGCCGGTATTTTTTACAAACACGCCTGAGGGAAGGAAACAGGGGAACAAGCAGACAGTCGATAACTGTGTTAAGTGCACGAACTATCATATAGAAGCCAAGACAGTTATCATCGCAGGAGGCAGTGAAAAGGGCCTGGAGTCTGCAATGGGGCGGACACTGGAACTCATTCCCCTGACTGGTTTAAAGAACCTGAAAAAGGGAGGCAAATTAAAAGTTAAGGCACTGTTCGAAGGTAAGCCTCTCCCGGGATTACAGCTAAAGGCAGGCTATGCGGGGTTTGAGGATGATATTGCGCCTCATGATACAGCCCAAAAGGGAAAGAAGAATTTTCCTGTCGAAACCATTACCGATGATCAGGGACAGGCGGTTATACAACCTGATAAGGCAGGGTACTGGATTGTGATGCTTTCTCAACACTCGCCATATCCTGACAAAGAAGAATGCGATGAATATACATATAACATAGCTTTCACATTTGAAGTCGGAGCAGGGCGGTAATCCTG
>JASFHE010000704.1:0-3593 GCA_050123415.1 Desulfobacteraceae bacterium
AGGCTCTGACCAAGCTGATAGAGGGTATCATCCGTGCCGGATATCATCGTGTTTCCTGTATCCAGTAACGTGTTCAACTTTTCCATGGCTGTCCTGAAATCGGTAATTGCGTCGTTGACTTTCTTTTCGTTACCCTTTGTAATTTTTTCAATACTGACAAGGGCATTATCGAAATGGTCCATACTTACGTCAGCCTTTGAAGCCATGCTCTCAAGACGTTTCATGGCTTCCTCTGCTGATGCTAAAATCCTGTCCCATCTTTCCTTTTCAACAATGTTGCCAATATCTTCAAGGGATGATTCGAGATTTTCCGAAAGCCCTTTAATGTTGGCATCAGCTATCATCTTGTTAAAACTGTCCAGGGTCTCCTTTATTTTTCCTGATATACCTTCAAGATCAATTGCATTGATCTGATCAAGGAAGTCACCAATCCCTTCCTTTATTTCAGTTATGTCGGATGGTTTGGATGCGATAATGGGATATTCCGATGGAAAGTCAAAAACAGGGGTTTTATCAGACTCACCCTCTTCTTTCTGGTCCAGTTCAATAAACATGCTGCCGGTGATCCCGACAAGGCTTAACTGTGCCACGATATTTGATTCGACCTTCCAATCCTCATCTATCTGGACAACAACCTGGATAAGTTTATCATCAGTCGCCGGCTTAATCCTTACAACCCTTCCTATTGCAACCCCCCTGTATTTTACAGGAGAATCCGGGTCCAGCCCCTGAACAGACTCATCGAAATAAATTGCATAGAATTGTCCCTTTTCCAGTAAGTGGGACATGCCCAGCCATATGAACGCAATCACAGCAATGGTGGCACCTAAAAATACGAAGAGTCCTACTGAAAATTTTGTCTTCTGTGAAGCCATTATTATAATCCTTCAATTTGGTGACTATCCGATATATTTTCTCTGCCCGGGTTTTTCTCTGATTTTACAGTGCCCACTGCCAGCCTGGGATTAAAAAATTCCTTTACAAATTTATTATGGCTGTGATCCCTCAGATATCTTGGATCACCCTCTGCCAGGACACCTTTTATCTGTTTGTCCAGCATGATAACCCTGTGGGCTATGGCAAATATACTTGAAAGCTCATGAGTCACAACAACCATGGTCGTTCCGAGTATCCTGTTCAAACTGATTATAAGATCATCCAGCCCTGCCGACGTTACAGGATCAAGCCCTGCTGAGGGCTCATCAAAAAAAAGGATCTTCGGGTTGAGCGCCATGGCCCTGGCAAGGCCCGCCCTTTTTTTCATTCCGCCGCTTAGCTCTGATGGTAAATAATTTTCATATCCTTCAAGCCCCACAAGTTTCAGTTTCATTTTCACCATCCTGTCTATTGACCCTTCAGGAAGATCTGTATATTCCCTTATGGGGAGGGCGATATTCTCACCGATTGACATGGAACCTAAAAGTGCAGATCCCTGATACAGGACTCCTATCTTTCTGAGTATCTGCCTAAAGGCCTCCTCATCATCTTCAGTTATTATGTCACCATCAATTAAAATATCACCTGAAAGAGGATTGATAAGCCCGATTAAATGTTTCAGGAGCGTGCTTTTCCCGCAGCCGCTTCCGCCAAGGATAACAAATATCTCTCCCTCAATTACATCAAAGGAAACGTTGTCCAGGATAACTGTATCCCCGTACCCGCCAACAAGGTTTTCAACTTTTATAATAGCATTTTCTTTCATCTAATTTTCTTTATTAGTGTTTTCCCTGCGCTTTGCGCCGAGGTATTTATTCTGCCTTCAACCTTTATCCTCATACCGTAAACCTTACACCTGTAACTGACTGGTACCAAAATTTGAAAACCTCTCATGATATTTATCTTAACCTGATTCGCCTTAGAACCAGTAAATATGAATCATCGCAAAAAGAGAATCTATCACGATTATCAAAAAAATACTGGTTACAACAGCAGAGGTTGTTGCCTTTCCAACGGAATCAGCGCCACCTCTTACCTGAAATCCCCTCAAACAGCCAACCCACGAAATAACAATGGCAAACACAAAACTCTTCATGACTCCCCAGAATACATAAAAAAGGGTAAGTGACTTGAGGGTCTGTGCGATATAGGCCTGTGCAGAGATGTCGAGGATAAAGACGCCAACCACCATACCTCCCAGGATTGCAACTAAATCTGAAAACAGGGTAAGTATGGGAACAACCACTGCAGAAGCCAGCATCTTGGGAATAACAAGAAATCTTATAGGGTCAAAACCCATTGTAAACAGCGCATCTATCTCCTCTGAGACCTTCATTGTTCCTATTTCCGAGGCAAAGGATGACCCGCTTCTTCCTGCCACGATAATGCAGGTCATGATAGGCCCGAGTTCATATGTCATGGCCAGCCCCACCAGGGAAGCCACCAGGATATCTGCGCCATACTGTCTCAACTGTATGGATGACATAAATGCGATTATCAGCCCGAGCAGAAAACTTATGAGCCCCACTATAATCAGTGCATCAACACCTGCCCTCTGCATGAAGTAAATCGTATCTTCTTTTCTCAGTGCCCTTGGATGGGTAATTATATATAAAAAAGCCAGAACAGCTGAACCTAAAAAAGAAATCTCATACTTAATATCAGAAAATGCATTTAGAATATCCTCGCCAAAACGTACAAAAATATTGGATGACCTTTCCCGCCCTTTCCCGGTCTTTTCTCCTATAGCCTTAAAATCCATTAAATCGAGGATATTTGTTATCTCCTTACCTGTATTTATGATCTGAAATGCGTTTTTATCCCTCAGCAGGTCTCTCAGCTCTGAAAGGGCAAGGACTCCATAATCATCCATGTATGATATGTTTTTGAGATCAACAGTAAGAGATGATGGTATATTCTTGTGTAAATACTTTTTTATTTCTTTTAGAAAGGTACTGACGTTACCGGAATTTATGCTTCCGGTTACACTGAGCAGTAACCCTCCTTTTCCGGTTTCATTAAATTTATAATTAAAGCTATCAGGAATATTATCGGGTTTTATTGTCTTCATACTCAGTATTATTTCATCATCAGGGATAATAACAGTGTCCATCCAGAAAGAGCCAATTTCTGGATGGAGCTTTCAGCGTTCAGCTATCAGCCGTCAGCTAAGTCTTTATTTTAAAAGCCTTTTGCTAAAAGCTGAACGCTGAGTGCTGACAGCTTCCGAACAAAAACTTTAGTTTTTGGATGGGCACTAACTATTTATTTTCAAACCTGTATTTAAGCAGGTCATCTTCACTTACTCCATATTTCTTCTTTAGTTCAACAGGGTCTAGCTGAAAGACTATCCATCCTTCTATCTCGTTACCCTGTTTATATTCAAACGCGACTTCTATCCCCTTCCTTCCCATGGGATGGTTTTTATCCGTACGATAGACAGTAAGGATCCTGTGAAGAGAATTGCTGCCGCCCTTAAAATCAATGCCCGAATAACTGCTGCCTGTTATCTGGCTGCTGCCCTTAATATTCAGGTAGTCAAAGACGTTCATATTTTTATCAAGAAGAATTATTCCTGTATATGGGACCTCAGAAATATCCTGTATGGAAATAAAATCATTCATCAGCTTACTGGTAGCAGCCCTGTCTTCTGCCTT
>JASFHE010000705.1:0-3589 GCA_050123415.1 Desulfobacteraceae bacterium
GCCTTCTTCACTCACGCGGCGTTGCTGCGTCAGGGTTTCCCCCATTGCGCAAAATTCCTCACTGCTGCCTCCCGTAGGAGTCTGGACCGTGTTTCAGTTCCAGTGTGGCTGATCATCCTCTCAGACCAGCTAACCATCGTAGCCTTGGTAGGCCATTACCCCACCAACTAGCTAATGGTACGCGAGCCCCTCTTTGAACGGCAACTTTCATGAAGAGGTCACCTTTCATTACAAAAACCGGAGTTAATGTAACAATATCTGGTATTAGCAACGCTTTCGCGAAGTTATCCCAAATTCAAAGGCAGGTTACCCACGTGTTACTCACCCGTGCGCCACTTTACTCTTCCAACCGAAATCGGAATTTCTCGTTCGACTTGCATGTGTTAGGCACGCCGCCAGCGTTCATTCTGAGCCAGGATCAAACTCTCCAATTATATTGGTTATATTTGTTTAAAGCCCAACGGGCTTTTAATTCTGACTTGACCCAAGCGGTTACACTATTTAGTTTTCAAAGAACAATATGCCTGAAGCTTTAATATTTACTCAGACATTTTTTGGTCACTCCTTCAAAAGAAGAAACCGAACTTTATCTTTTTGCTAATCAACTGTCAAGCAATTTATTCATTATTTTAAAGAATTTTTCCTTTAAAATCTACTTAAAAAAATTACTTATAATATCAACAATATAAACCTGTTCATCTTTGGTTAACTCAGGAAAAACAGGAATTGCCAATGAAATTTTTGATGCTTTTTCAGAAACCGGGAAATCGCCAGATTTATAACCGAGATATGAAAAACACTTTTGCTCATGTAGCGGAACAGGATAATAGACTTCACAGCCTACTCCATTTTCGAGAAGATATTCCTTAAGAGAATCTCTCTGTTCTCCTGCATTTATTACATATTGATGATAAATATGCCGCTCTTCCTTTTTATAAGGCAGTGCGATATCGTCAACAGTTTTTTCTTCAAAGAGCGTCTTGTAACTGGCCGCGTTATATATTCTTTTGTCGGTCCATTTGTCAAGATATTTTAACTTTATTGTTAAAATAGCCGCCTGTAATGATTCCAGCCTGAAATTCCCCCCTACATACTCATGAACATATCTGCTTGTATCTCCATGATTACGAAAGGTCTTTAGCTGATCATAAAGGTCTTTATCATTACATGTGACCAGTCCGCCCTCACCGAAAGCACCCAGATTTTTAGTAGGATAAAAGGAAAAACAGCCATAGTCCCCCATGGTACCTGCTTTTTTAATCTTTCCATCACTAAACCTGTATTCAGCACCTATCGCCTGGGCAGCATCCTCAATGACTTTTACGTCAGGGCCTAACTCCCCGGCAATTTCCAAAATGGGCTCCATATCAGCACATTGACCGTATAGATGTACGGGAATGATCGCTTTTATCTTAGAGCGCTTTTCCGCGCTTAAATCTGAGACATATTCCTTTAATTTCCGGGGATCGATGTTGTATGTTCGCTCGTCAATATCCACAAAAACCGGATCGGCCCCTACTCTGGCTATAGCGCCAGCAGTAGCAAAAAAGGTATATGGCGTTGTGATAACCAAATCGCCTCTGCCTATACCAGCTACCATAAGAGACATTAAAAGGGCGTCACTACCGGAAGACACACCAACTGCATAGCCTGATCCGCAATATTCAGCCATAGCCCTTTCGAATTCCTCGACCTTAGGTCCGAAGCTGAATCTTTGAGATTCAAATACTTCCAATGCAGCGGGTACTATTTCATCCCTAATAGAATCATACTGTTTTTTTAAGTCCAGCAAAGGAACTTTCAATTTAATTACCTCGTTTAAAAATCCCGAAAGAACGAATATAAAGATCGGATACATTCAGGAAGCAGGAAGATTTAGCAGGACAGTATTAAATAGTCAATAAAAAAGAAATGAGGAAAGAGAAAATAGTAAATAGAATAAAGAAGTCAAATGAAAAATCCCCTTTCCTCTTTTCTATTTTCTCTTTGCTCTCTTCACTCAACCAACTCTGACACCGGAACTACTTCATAATTTTCATTCAGATTCTCCGTATATTTTTTTAAAATTTTCAGGGTTTCCGGATGAGGATGCCCTATTCCAATGGCGCTACCCGAGTATCGTGCAACTCCCAAAAGACGATCCATTTGATATTTCAGCGCCTTTTCGGACAGATCATTATCTATAAACCATTTCTTCTCTGCAGCCGGGACTCCTAATTCCTTTGCGACCTTATACGCGACTGTCCGGTCTGTGGTACGGCTGTCTACATAGTAGAGATCATACTTTTTCACCTCATCAAGAACATCTTTCATTTTAATATAGTTTTCAGAAAATAATGAGCCCATGTGGTGGTTTACACCCTTCAGACCCGGGAATTTCTCTATTTGCTCTTTAACCATCCCCTGGATTGTTTCCCTGTCCATATTGACCATTAAAGCCCCTTTGCCGGGGTCCATCTCCGGGTAATTCTTTGGTTCCATGGGCAGGTGAAGAAGTAACTCCCCTCCCTTATTTACTGTTTCAACGGCAATTTTCATTGAATATGGCGCATAGGGCAGGATTGAAAGACATACCGGTATCTTCAAATTTAAAAAAGATCTGGCCAGTGATGTATCATACCCGATATCATCTATTATAAAGGCGACTTTTGGCAACTTTCCGGGACCGACTTTTTTTTCGGTCTTAAATTTCAGTATTAATCGGTGGGTAAAACAACCTAATATCCTGATATTAAAGATAACCTGGTCACTTAAAACCTTTTCTGATTCCAATGAAACATCGGGGTACAGACCGGATATCTTTTTTGATAAAAGTGTTTCAAAACGTTCAATTAAACCAGGATTATTTAATCGGACTGTCAGTTCGGTAAAATCCCAGACCAGCTTTTTTTCATGTTTTGGAATTACCTTAGAAAAGGAAATGTCTTCTTCTTTCACACCTTCCTTATAAAGTGTTTCATAAACAAGGTGATCTACTTTGGTAATTATTGACTTGAATTTATTCGATGTTAAATAATCTTCTTCAAAAACAGGTTGGGGAGTTTTTTCAGGCGCTACATAAAGGATAAACAATCCAGATGCCAGGGCTATTAAAAGGATGGATAAAGCAACTATTACCTGGATAACAACGGGCTTTTTTTTCTTTTTCCCCTTCATTTCTTTAATCAATTGGCCTGTATATTATCAGAAATACCTCCTGATTTAATTTGCTGGATAACGCTCCATGACTTCAATACCTGAACTGCCATCCTGACTTGATTATCTCTGGCCAGTCGTTCCATATATAAAGTATCTATATCATTTTCTTCTTCAGCGTCTTCCGGGACTTTCTCTTTTACATCTTCATCCGGCATCTCTTCTTCTTTTTTCTCCGGAGTATCTTTTTCCAGTTTTTTAGTATCCGGAACTGCTTCATCAATATCAAGTGGCTCCTTTTCCACACTAACGTCTTCATTAACCATATGGTTATCCAGATCTTCCTCTCTCATCAAGTGGAAAGTGCCATCTTCATCTTTTTCCGGCAAAGGGGCATATTCAAGCTCTATATCAGGTTCTATACCGCTTACCTGAATCGAGCTTGAATATGCCC
>JASFHE010000706.1:0-3585 GCA_050123415.1 Desulfobacteraceae bacterium
CCGGTTGCCCAGCCAAGTCCCGTACCCCTGATATCAGCAGGATATGAAATAGCTGCAAGACCCATGAGACCCGAGTTGCTGCCGATTACAAAAAATCCCATGACCGCGGATACAAGCGCTACAATAATAAATGTGCTGGAAGCAAAATACCCAAAAATAAAAACACTCGCAAAGGCAAGAAAAAATCCGATTTTTAATATCTTGAATGGGTTGAATTTATCCATTAAAACACCAATTAATACTGTTGCCACGATTGCGCCCATGTTGACGCATGCAAAGGCCAGACTGAACTCCTGGGGTGAAGCCCCGCTATTTCTCAGCAGGGTCGGTGTCCATGACAGGATCAGCCAGAGCAGATAGTAACTTAAAATAAAGGCCATCCATAATAAAACGGTGTTAGCTGCACGACCTTCCTTAAATAGATGTTTAAAAGGTACTCCTGGCAACCTTTCCTCGGATGAAACGAAATGGATGTCTTTCATAGATCCATATGATGGCGCGATTTTTGAGACAATTTTTCTTATACGTTCCTGATCGTTCTCTTTTCCTCTCTTGATCAGAAATTCAAGAGGCTCAGGAAGTGAAATCAATGCTATAAACCCGATGACACATGCTGTGATACCTCCTGCCAGAAACAGTGACTGCCAGCCGTATTTTGGAAGAAGGAAAGAAGAAAAAAGTCCGGAACATGTAGCACCTATCGCAACACCCGCATACATTGTGGTGGCGAGTGTAGCGCGTTTATTTGTTGGTGCATATTCTGATCCAAAAGCAAGAGCATTAGGGACAGCCCCGCCGAGCCCGAGTCCTGCAATAAAGCGAAGAAAAACCAGATGCTCCACAGTCTGGGCATAAGCGATTGATAAAGTAAAAATACCAAATGTGAAGGCAGAAACCAGCAGCATCTGCTTACGGCCAAAACGATCCGCGAGCATACCCAGAATAAAGGCCCCTATAAGTGCTCCAACATTCCCCAGGCTCATTGCAATACCAAGGGCCGCAGTTGTTGTATTCATGGATTCTGCAATTTTAGGCAGTGACACACTTAAAAGCGACAAATCAAAGCCATCAAAAAAGGCAAGGAAAAAGCATAGTGTGCAGATCCATGTTTGATATAATGTGAATCGACCCGAATCCAGGACATCTTTTACACTCACTGAACTGTTAGGCATGTTCCCTCATTTTATTATTGTTATTCAGTAACCTGTTACCATCCGGTATCACGGCATACATCAGCTGTAAGGGCACGGTGCGCCGTGCCCCTACGATTTTAATTCTCGAATTAAACCAAAGCTACATTGCATCATTGATATGACGCTAGTCCCTGAACAGTAAGGGAGCGAATTCCCGCAGGCTTCGCCGCCATGAGAGGAACTCGTGGGCCGTATTCTGAGAGACATAAAATATACTGTTGATTCCAGCCTTTTGAAGATCCTCTGCACTGGCCTTAGGATCACCGCCAAAACCGCCCATTTTTCTACCCAGTTCACGGCTTCCATAGCTTACAAAGACCAGTTTGACTTTCTTTTTGAACCCGGGTGTTTTGTTGACATCATCCATGGAAATGCTTCCACCGCTGAAGAGGCCGATATGTGAAAATTTATCCAGGTTGGCCAGTGTGATCAGCCTGGTTTCTATCCCTCCCATGGAAAGTCCTGCCATGGCCCGATGTGGCTGATCGGAGAGTGTACGGAAATTTGCATCTATGTACGGGATCAGCTCGTCCATAAGAACTGTCTGGAAAGGATCGATCTTGAAACTTGAGAGACCTCCGAACTTGACCTCGTTTGTCATGCCGTAGGTCATTACAATGATAAAGGGCCTGATTTTATTCTCTGCTATTAAATTATCCATAATCAGGTTGGCGTGACCCTGAACGCTCCAGGCGGTTTCATCCTCACCCCATCCATGCTGCAGGTACAGTACAGGATACCGTTTTGTTGTGTCCTTATTGTAGCCCGGCGGAGTATAGACAAAGGCGCGACGTGATGTGTTTGTGCTTTTAGATGGAAAAAGAACCTGCTGTACCAGGCCATGGGGAACATCTTTCAGTTCATAGAAATCCCGGTCATGGGCTGGGATTTCTATGCCGCTTTCCCAACGGATAGAACCATAGAAATTAAGGGTTCCGGGATCATTGAATGTCCCTCCGTCTACTGAAATATGATAGTAGTGAAAGCCTTCATCCAGCGGTCCTTCTGTGGTGCCCACCCACACGCCATCCTCGTTCTTCGTAAGAGTTGTTCCACCTCGTCCTCCCAGACCCAGACTCACGCTTACACTCTTGGCATCGGGAGCTTCGATACGGAACCGCGCAAACCCCTGGGAGTTGACCTGAGGGTATTCCTGACCAGGTTGATTCAGGGTCGAGGGTTTCCAGTCATTCACAGGGGAAGTCTGGCTTGTCTGTGCCATACATATTGAATATAAAAAAGTAATAAGTAATATAATTAGTCCGCTAAAACATCGTTTCATGGTTTTCTCCTTCATATAAAAGATTTTAATCTATATTTTTCCTGACTTTTATGGCTTTCAGATCTCCTGTTGGGCATACTACCTCACAGGCGCCGCAGCCATTACATTTTAAAGGATCAACACCAGGAAAGGATTCATAAGCCTCTTCATACCACTGGACCTTAACTGCCTCATAGGGGCAGGCCCGTATACAGGTATTACAGTCGCTAAAGCCCCACAGACACAGGGAAGTGTCAACACTGGCCTTTCCAATAACGTATCTGTTCTTCTGCTCCAGGGTTAAGTTCTGTAAGGCCCCGCTGGGGCATGCTTTTGTGCAGGCGTTGCATTCTTCATTACAGTAATTCTTTTCATACCGGACAACAGGCGCCAGTAATCCCAGAATCCCTGCTTTTCCAGCATCAGGATGAATAATCCCGGACGGGCATGCACGTGTACAGTTGCCGCACCGTATGCAAAGACCTGTAAACTCGTCTTCTTCAATTGCGCCCGGGGGCCTCAAGGTCGTATCTTTGGACCTTGCCTGTCCGGTTTTCTGAGCCCACAGGCTGAGCCCGATGCCAGCGGCCACTGCAATGAAGGTCCTCCTTGTTGCAGGGAGAGAGTAACCTTGAGAGGTCTTTTCTTCAGACTCTTTTTTTTCGGAGTTACTGATGTTTCTGCAGTAAGATCCGACATTTTCCAGAAGGTCCTGTGTGGCCCCAAGGGGGCATAAACGGGCGCACCAGAAGCTGCCTGATGTTAATGCCAGTAAAATCAGTATGATTATGCCTGAGAGGAAAATGATTACTGAGATACTCTCAGATGCCTTGTAAACCGAAAAAGCATTGTTTAATAATGCCAGCGGATCCATCCAGAGGAAAAGCGGATAACCGAAGATTGCTCCGGCAGCTGTCAAAAGAGCGATATATTTTCCGATCGATGGGCAGCCTTTCCACCATATCTTAAATGGTAATTTTATCCCTGACGCAGTATCAAGTATTAGCCCAACCGGGCATATATAACGGCAGAACCACCTTTTTCGTATCAGTGCTATTATGGAAAAACCGAGACCAAGGACAGACCCCACCCAGATTGTTCCGCCTGCCAGGAGTGAACATATTGTGACAA
>JASFHE010000707.1:0-3578 GCA_050123415.1 Desulfobacteraceae bacterium
TATCTTGCCTTATGTTGCGAGTTGTCTTAACCCCTTGAAAAAAGGAAGTTATCAGGATTCGGCAAGGGATATTTTAAATATCAATAAAAAGCAGTGAGTTATCCTGCTTATTGGTGATACATGATATGGAACTGATAACATAATAATATTCCTCATATTATACTTATTCCTTTAACCGGCAGTATGCTCTACCGGTCTATAAACTATCAAGCCAGGCCATCATATCTTTATCGTTCTCCCATTGAAGTAGGTCTTGTATCTTTGAATCGGATATGATTACCGATTTCATATACCTGATAAAATGTTTTTGTATATCGCGTTTGTGTTTGAGATCGAGATGGAGATAGACAGTTGTTGACTGGATATTGTCATGTCCTAAACGGTTTTTAATATCCGTGATGGATTCACCGCGATAAAGGAGATCCACCGCCCTTGAATGCCGGAAACTGTGCGCAGGATTGATGTACTTCAGTCGTTTTGCCGGGATGGCCATAGAAAGGTATTTTTTACAAAGGCGATAAATACCATGCCTGGTAAGTTCCTCTCTTCTTTGATTTATAAAGATACGGTGTTTGTATTGAACTTTAGGCTCTACACGATATTTTTTGATATAAAGCTGCATGAGCTGTGATGTTCTTTTTTCAAGAGGTATGATGCGGAAGCGATCCCCCTTTCCTAGGATGGCAAGTGTATGATGGGCAGGATCGAAGTAATCGATATTAAGGGCTGTAATCTCACTCACTCTTGCCCCTGAGTCATAGAGAAGATGAAGCAGGGTATAATCCCGAAAGCCGTCCCTCCTCTTGATATCTACACATTGGAAGACTTTTAGTATCTCATCCTTATAGAGAAAGCCTACCAGCGTTTTCTGAGTTCGCTTCTGGGGAATGTTAAGTATCCTGTCTGCCAGTTCCCTGTATTCAGGACACATAAACCGGATCATTTTAGCAAAGGACTTAATGGCAGCCAGTCTTTGATTCCGGGTCTTTGCAATATTATTACGCTCAACCTGCAGTTCGTTCAGGAATGCAATAATTATCTCAGACGAGATATGCTCCACCTTGAGAGAGCTTATTTTGTTGTCATAATATTTTGCAATAAAAGGCAGAAAAAGTCTGAAGGTATCACGGTAGGATTTGACAGTATTATGCCCCATCATTTCTTTCACCTCATAAATGGATTGGCCCATATGGAGAAGGTTCTGTGCATAAGTATGCCTGAGCCAGTATGCAGATGAAGAGAGCCCGGCCTGTTTCATGGCCCTTGCTATAGACCCGACAACGTTATTGGCTTTCATAGGATGAAAGGGAAAGTGATGATTAAGAAACAGATATTTTGAAGAGCCTTTCGGTCTTCCTTTAGTGATATAAAGAGCAATAGCCTTAATGGTGTCTTCAGGTACAGGCAGGATGATGACATCCCCTCCTTTTCTTTCCTTGAGGGTGAGTTCTTTCTGCTGGAAAGAGATATCATCTAATGTGATTTTACTGATCTCTGCCGGCCTGAGCCCCAGGGAGTAAGCTATGTGTATCAGGGCATAGGTCCTCATTTGTGTGGGTGTGGAAAGCTCCAGGGAGGCAAAGAGTTCTTTTACCTGCTTTGGACGTAAAAACCTTGGCAGCCTTTTCTGGGCAAACTGAGGAGGGCCGACAAGAAAAGAGGCCAGATCCCTTTTGATAATCTTCTTTTCATGATAGAGATGCTTTAAAAAACCTCTGAGGCAATAACGATAGAGCCTGCGGCTATAGTCCGACACCTTGAATGTTGCCATGAAGGCATCACAGTGTTCGATTTTAAGCTTTGAAAGGGAGATGTCATTTTTTTCCAGATACTCATGGAATGAGCTCAGAACCCTCCTGATCCGTTTAAGATGTGTAGGAGAACTGTCAAGAGATTGAGAGTGATATAAAAGGTATTCTTCATAAATATCCGGTAGAGGTGAAGTAGCTTTATTTAGCTTAAGGGAATGATCAATAGCCCCCTGGCTGAAAAGATAGTCTGATAACGATCGAAGGGCAGAGCAGGCATTCTTGTAACCGCTATATAAGCAAAAAGCTTCTGCCGTACCAGGAGTAAATATGTTTTCCCAGGCTATATCTTTATGGATTACATAGAAGAGAAAGTCGATCAGGATATGCTTGTAGCGCTTATGGGATCTGCTCCTTTTTTCCTTCTCAATTGATTTGACCCAATGCATATAACCCAGGATCGAGTCCATTAATCTCCGGCTGTCTTCAGGAACCACTTTGAACCTCCAAAAGTGATTCCTGTATCAACCTGCTGATCATGGGATTACTCTGACTTTTATGTGAAGTCGTTTTCCATATTGGTTTTGAAGGCAGGGAAAGTACCTGATAAAGTGTTCCGTCAAAGGCGATTAAATCTTTCTTCAAGAGCCCATCCCGTGCTTCAACATACTCATCCATAGAAAGCCGGAGCAAAGAACAGATAGCATCATAGGAGTAGAAAGATAGCCCGTATCTATCTGCGACAAGTATGAGGAAAAAGTATAACAGGATCTCGTCCTGTTCCAGGGATGCAAGAAACTCATCAGTCAGAAGTCGGTGAGGTAAAAAACCGAAGCCTCCTTCAATATGTCTGATTCGATTCGGGTTGAGAATCTTTTTCTTTATCATGGTCAACTCCTGAGTTTTACAGGTAAATATACCTGCAAATGCCGGAAAGAGTCGATCGCATCTTGAAAACATCTAAGGGGGTAGTCGTTCTATTTTCCTTGTTATAACAGCTGGTTGACTTCTTAACACCTCTTGAAATCGCCTTAAGAGTAGTTGTCCGAAATACTCAATGATTATAAGATGTTGAATGCTTATAACCTCTTGAACAAACAAATGGGGTAGTCCGGACTTTAACCGGGTCGCTGGCCGGAACGAAGGAAGGGTTCCGGACTGGCAGGCTGCATCGAGTTTCTTTTGAAGGTAATTGGATCTAAAATAGTCGGTGTTTTTCCTGTTCCATTCTCTGCACTTCCTTCTATGCCATTCCTTCTTACATCCAGGATCACCACAGGTCATTTGACGGTCTTTCAACCTTGGGTTCGGCACAAACCAGTGCCTGCAGATCCTGCACGGCCGCTTCTTTAAAACATTCTCCTCATGCATCGTTCCCTCCCTTGCTCTCAAGGTAAAAAACGACTTTAGATTAAAATGCTCTGATATGCATAGAGGGAGGCGTTGAATTGGACAGCGAAAAGTGAGAAATCAGATGAATAAAATGGATAGTTAATCTTTCTTTTTTGAATTAAATGAAGTGAATAATATGGAGGGAATAATATGGAAGGAATTAAAACACACAACATAATCAATCTCACAACATAGCTTGCCAGTATCACCATATTGGAAATACTAATGATATATTGAGGATATCTGCAATTCAACAATACTCGCATGAACCTGAATCGTTGGTTGATAAATCTCAATTTATGTATTTATCCTCAGTAATTTCCGGTTAAGAACTTGCATGAGAAAAACAAAAAAAATATATAAAATAAAGGTGTTAAATCAAGATTTAGCTTGACATTCCCACCAGGGTGTCGGCGAATTTTTTGTGATACTCAATGA
>JASFHE010000708.1:0-3577 GCA_050123415.1 Desulfobacteraceae bacterium
TTTCCTATTGAGGCCTTTGAAAATAAGAAAACAATTTTCTGACCGCTTATTGCATAAAGCATAAAACAGCTGAATGCTACAACAGATCCTATGCTTAAAAGTATGCATGATTGAGGTAAATAGGATGCAGAAGGATCAATAAACTGGGGAAAGACTGCAGTAAAAAACACTATTGCCTTCGGATTTCCTGCTGTTACAAGAGCAGCCTGTGAATACAATCTTCCGTATGGAGTATTGCTCCGGAATTTATTGTCAATAGATGTGATTGAGATCCCCTGTGAAATAAAAACGCGAATCCCGATGTAAACCAGATAAGCTGCACCGGCGTATTTAAAAACATGGAAAGCTATTTCTGATGTAATTAAGATTGTTCCCAGACCGGCTATTGAAATGAGAGCCTGAATAATTGTAACAGTTAAATTACCCAGTGCAGATGCAATTGTTTTTCTGGCACCGAATTGCATTCCATGGGTTAAGGCAAGCAGCATACTTGGGCCGGGAATGATTGAAGCAATGAATATAGTTGTTGCATATAAGAGAATAAAATTCATAGACATTTTTTACAGCCTCTGGAATTTTCCGATTTAAATTATAGATTCATACCTGAATACCGGGAAGAATATCAAGAGTCAAGAGCAGGCTTTACCCCTTCAGACGTTTACGCTGTTATGGGATGTGCCAGTAAATGAGCGAGAGTTTCCTCCGCCGCAACCTTCGGCTTCTCATCGCCGATGAAGTGACCCCCGTCCGGTTTAACGACGCGGCAGCAGCCTGTCATAAGTGATTCAGCACCCGTCACCGAGCGTTGTCCAATATCAGGATGCGATCCCCTTTGCTTTTTTTCACACCCGGCCCATGTTACCTGACTCGCTTTACACGGATCCGCATATGTCTCTCCGGCTCTCCCAGAAAGAATCCACCGGCAAAGCCGCGAGAGACAATTACCTGGTGCTCCGAATTTACGAATATGAAACGCCTGCTATCGGTCTGGCGCCATATCTGTCCATTTTCCATGGTAATGATCCATTTGCCATAGGCATCTTTCTTTTTCCCGGCCCACTTAAGTCTTAACTTATCAGGCCGGTCCTTTTTCAGTTCCTGACTATGCTCTAAACCGAAAACAGCTTCTGCATTCGGCCCAGGCTCGACTGCGGGGACAGTCGGCGCAGCAGCAGGAGCAGCTTTCACAGCGACGTTGGCCCCGGGTACTGCGGAATCGACCTCTCCGGGCGCTGTGCCGCTTGCTTTCGTAATGTCAGCAGGCGAACGGCCGGCCAGTGTGTCGTAGCAGGCAAGGCGCTCGACCGGATCTTCGACAGCAGCGCAGCTTTCCATGGATGGTGCAGCGGCATGGCTTGAGAGTGAAACAGTAAACAGGGAGATGGCAATAATTAAACCGGGTTTCATGATTTTTCCTCCGACTGGGTATCGTCATGTTGATAAAGGCGTACAGCTACCAGGCCTGCTTCAAATGCCAATTGGATTGATAAGAAGTTCTTTTTTAAGGCGTGAGTATAGGAGATTTTCAACTTGCATGTCAAGAAAACACGATCACACAATACAGGATAAACCCTGCCCGGACCCCGATTCAAATTCAACCGGTATTTTGATGTAAGTCCCCTATTTCACTACCGTCACTTTGAATCAAGCATTTTCTTTTCCACCAGCCCGATGTTGTGCTGAATCAGCTCAACAAGGGGTTCCGATCCCTTGACTATGCCCAGTGCCTTCCGGTAATCCTTCAGGGCCAGTTCGTTCTGCCCGGATACATAGTAGGCCGTACCTCTGGTGTTTAGCGCCTGCCATAAAAAAGGATTAATCTTTACAGCACGGCTGCAGGAGTCAACGGCCTCCTTTATATCTCCTTTACTGGTTAAAGCTGCGCATAGTGCATTTAACGCAAAATAACGAAGCTGTTTCGCCTCCGGAACGGCTATATTTTTAAGACTGGCAACATAATCGCGCGCCTTTTCAACGGCGAGATCCTTTTTTCCCTCCTGCAGCAGCGTACGTATCCTCGTGAGTTCACCAGGTTCGGAGAACCATACAACAGATTTCGGATAGTAACTGTCAAAATCCTTGATCCGGGTCCCGGTGGATTCTTCTGCCGCGGCATAAAGCCCTGAAAGAACGAATAAAAGGGATATGATAAAAATTGATATTTTCCTGTTCATAGAAGCACCTCCTTTAAAAAAAATGGCTGTGGTCATTGAATCAATAAAAAATCATTTTTATATGCGTCCAATTTAAGGTGGATGTGCGGGTAAGTCAAGTTTTCCGCTCTTATATCAAACAGATACCCTGGTCCGATCCCGATTCAAATCAACCTGATTCACATTCTGAAAATAAAATGCAAAATCATCCCTGATCCGGTTTTCATCGATTCCGAATTCCTCCAGCTTTTTCACCTTATGCTTACGTTTATATCCACCCTGTTTTTTTGCCTGTATTTCTGCAGCTCTTTCAAGTCTTTCGCTGGATTCAATCCCGGTAAATGCCAGAATATTTTTGTATACACTTTGAAGATCTTCCCGCAGCAAAGTATACGGGATAATCAGTATTCTATCTTTGTCTACCCTGCCTTCATTCCATAAATCGTGAAAATATTTATATAGATCCCTGCTTGCCTGATATCGATACTCGAAAAACCGTTTGAATTCAGATAATGATAATTTGTCAAAAAACTTATATTTATTGAGAGTACTATAAACGAGAGAAAAATAAGAAGGTATAGTTTCATAAGGTGTGCGGTCTATATAGATAAATCTTGCATCAGGAAATACTTCCATAAGAGTCCTGATACGGTGGGTTGAAAAGTGCATCTGGGCAAATATCTGTCTCCTGCCTGTATAATAGATCTGACGCCGGAAGCAGCATTTTAAAAACCTGGCAGATCTGATCCGTTTATGTCCGGGCCGGAGATCATGAAAGCGTAGATTCCTGTAATCATCATCCAGCATGCCGAAAGCTGTTAAAGTAAGAAACTGGGTATCGAAATTTTGAAAAAACAGTAGTTCCTCTTCATCATCCTTGTCTAATGTCATATAAGTTCCAGACTCTTCAGGAATTAATACATGCAGATTATTTCTTATTAAAAAATGAACCAGGGGCCGTAAAAAAAAGCGCAGAGTAAGTGAGGGGAAAAAAAGGTGCCATGACTTAAATGACGCCATCTCATTAGTCTGGAGGAAAAGGCGGTGAAGAAATGTAGTCCCGCTTCTTGGATGCCCGATAATAAAAACCGGCTTTTTTACCTCTACCCTGCAGAATCCCGGGTAAAAAATATAGTCCAGCAATAAAAAAAAGCAGTTGATTCCTGAAAAAATACAAAAGAATAATAAGGTTGATATGACAAAGAGCAAATTCAGAAAATTCACTGATCTCCAGTTTACGATTATAGTCCGAATTATAAGCAGCATTTTTCCTATATAATGAGTTAGTACTTATTCTTATTGCTTATTGGGGTTGTATCTTTTTTAAATTGAATTATTAAGCAGCGCTCCAGCGTCCCGTTCTACGCTCTATTGGTCTAAATCCTTCAGGTTCTTCGTTTTTCGTAGTGTGGGGTTTTACACCC
>JASFHE010000709.1:0-3573 GCA_050123415.1 Desulfobacteraceae bacterium
TCAGGTAAGATGCTTCAGTATTATTGGGCGCTATGGTAAATGAAAATATTCCCCCTGGTTTGATAACCCGTGCAACTTCTTTAAACAGCTTTTCCAGATTGCCTATAAAATGAATTACTCCGCAACAGATAACATGATGAAAATAATTATCTTCGTATGGTATTGGATCAATGGTTATATTATATAAGTCCAGGGCCTGTGCAAATGATTTTGCTTTGCATTCATCCAGCATTTCCTGTGATGAATCCAGTCCGAAAACATCTAATCCGAGTCTGGAAAATTTTATTGACGCCAGTCCGGTTCCGATACCGATATCAAGCAGCCTTTCGGATGCTTTCACAAATTCAAAACTCATTCCGAAAATCACATCATGGGTATAACTATCATATTCCCTGACCTGCCTGTCATAGCTGCCTGCATCTTCTCTGTATGAATACTCTGTGTCTTCTTCTTTCATCTCTGTTCCCTGTTGTTATTGGAGATATCCCATAACAGTTGCTTTTTTTATTTGAAGTGTTCTTTCATAATTCAATATCTTTTTTCAATTGTATTATTAAAGGGCATGCCCTCTTGCCCGCCATTCTCGACTAGATCGGGAATCCATTTTGGGCTTGTAAATTTTATTATCTATCAGGAATGAAGGTCTGGTCCCTGGTTCTTTCTTTTCAATGGTTGATTCCGATTTCCATCTGTTCCAAGCAGGTGCGAGAACCCCGCAGCTATCATCATTGCCCGGCAATCGGCTGTGGTGATCTCGTTGCTTTGCCTCCATAGCGCTGTTGTAAAACCTTCCTTTCCCTGAGAGATTTCCGGATTCATGGGCTGCCCGTCCGGGTCTCCGGCTTCCGGGAAAAAGGCGTTGGCGCCGCTGAACAGACCGACCAGGTTGGAGACATTGACTGCAATACTCTTGATATTTTCATTTCCTATTGTTGCCAGGGTCACCACGGCAACAACCTGGCCCAGACGAGACAAACTGACCTGGCCATGATGATACAGGGGAGAGCCGGGAACAGGGAAGCGCTGCATGACTCCATGCTGAGTGCATGGCAGGTCCACACCAAGCCATATCTGGTCTGCCAATTCTTCAGGAGTATGCTCCGGTCCGAGAGGTTCGCACATGTTATACCATGATAATCCGGCATCGAGAATCCGTTCAATGGTTCCCCTCCGGCCGGCAGGAGTCATGCATGAGTCAACTCCTTCGCGAATGCGGCGGACATGGTAAGCACCGGTAACACCGGCAACACGAAGCTCTGCCAGTTGCTTTGCGCTAATGTCTCCGACATTTGCCAGGATCTCTAAATGGCGCGGTATACGTTGGCGCAGCTCTGAACAGAGATCGCGAAACCACTCGAAACCAAAGCTGTGCATGGTCATCAGAAAAATCCCCTGTGCCCCACCCCTGGCAAATAGTTCACAGCGGCTGACAATCTCATCCGTTGGAAGAAGGGAGGCCTGAATGGATGTATGGGATTTGGCAAAAAAGCAAAAAGTACAGTCACCTTCACAGGGGGCCATGTCTACACCAATCTGGCCGAGTAGTAACCCGCTGTTTCCGAACCTCTGGCGATTAACTGCATTAGCAGTTGAACGTAATAATGAAGCCTCCAATGAATCCTCCGAAAGGCCAAGGAGCAGTATGGCTTCCGCCTTGGTGATTGGCCTTCCAAGAAATGCGTCTTTAAGTATGCTGTCAATTTTTTTGTCTGGTTTCATTTAATACCCTTTTTTATTTAGAGGGGTTAGGTAATTTTATCAATCGTTTTGTGAAGGCAATTCCAACCAAAATAAGCGATTCGGGGTCAAGATAGTCCTCGGCCTGTCTTTGAAACAATATGGAGCATGTAGCCGGGAACTCATCATCGCCATCATTAAAAAGAAGCAGTAGATCTATTTTGGGTAATGCCTTGAATTGCATGGCAAGATCATAGGATGCACTCAATTCGCAGGGCTTGCCGCCAAGCTTTTGAGAGGCATCCCTTAATGCGTCAATTCGATTTGAAAATTTATCAATAATGGGACGTTCCGCATCACTGATAAAAACATTAAGGTTTGTAAACTGGGACATCCTGTGAAAATCCTTGAGAGCCGACCACTCCTTGTTCACAACGGGAGTGGCGGGGCACAGCAACAAATACTTGGAGAGAATTACGCAAATCCCATAGTCCGGGCGGTTACCTGAATTATCTGAAATTCCTTCACCGGAAACAATATACTCCTCAC
Source organism: Desulfobacteraceae bacterium (assembly GCA_050123415.1). Classification (GTDB taxonomy): domain Bacteria; phylum Desulfobacterota; class DSM-4660; order Desulfatiglandales; family HGW-15; genus JAAZBV01. The sequence goes on from JASFHE010000709.1 coordinate 2,227, forward strand.
CAAAAAAGGGAATAACAGCCTTTTGGTCCCTTATCCCTATACCAAGTGTATCTTTTTGGGACAAAATATCCAGCGCGGCAATTTTACGGCAATAATCTTTATAATGTGTTTCAAAAATTGTTGTTTCCATATTTATATCATGTATCAATTCCCAGTTCTTCTTTCAATTCTTTTTTCAGGGGAACCAGGACCTTTTCCATGGTTCGGCAGACTATTTTTGCCTCTTCCTCAGAACCGGTAAAGGCAATCCAGCAGTCCCATATTTCATCTTCGTCATTCCATAGAGTACCTTCCGGTTTGCTCAGCCCTTCACCCTCGTATATTCGTGAAAAGAGATTTATCTTTTTCAGGAGATCCTCTTCAGTATTGTTTCCGCCTATTTCCTTATAGTAATTATATAGATCATCTCCAACACGCTCAAAGATCCCGTATCTGAAATCATGTATCATCCTGGGGAGAAAGGGAAGTATCCAGGAACTGTTATTTTTTATAAGCCATTCCTGATAAAATTTACTCCCCTTTTCTGCTATGGCTGAAAAAGTCTTTTTAATATCCGATATATTTATCTCCTGTCCCATTGCTCCTGAAACAGTTGAAATCCATTCATTGTAGACTCTGATGATTTCAATCCTGATCGCCTTTTCGGATATAACTTCTGCCAGTTTTATTTCATCCAGTTCCAGATCATCATCTAGAGGAAATAAACCCCTTTCCAGTTTTGAAATGTATTTTTCACCTGTTTCCTCATTAACAATATTTGAATCCACCAGATGCATGTATTGTATTGCAACATCATTTTGTTCATTTACCAGCAGACGCGCGCCAATATCCACTGCAATTCGGGGTCTGAATTTAAACAATCCTTTTTCATGGAGATTAAAAACATTAGGGCTATTATAAGCTGTCTGATATAATACGTACCATCCTCTGGGGGCCTTTGTCAGCGAACACATTATTTCAGTTTCCTTTGATAATTCCATGATTAATCCTCCATATCCTGTATTAGTGTGTTTAAAATGAAAAAAGCCATGAAAATCCCCCTTAAAAGGGTTGGACCTTCATGGCCTTTTACATTGAAGAAATTATATCGAAATTATTTTAAAAGCTTCATACTGTTTTGATTCACTTTAAACAGTTTATTTTTATTGTCTGATAATGTCAACCGATCATTCTTGTCCAAAAACAAAATGGTATTACCCTTAAAAAGCAATAGTGATGCATTATTGATCGTTTTTGAAAATCGTGATATTGTTTTCGTTATTCCCGCCTTCGCAGACATTTTAAAGGGGTAATTAATTTTACATTATCGCCCACCCATCCCGTACAGATAAGGTCAGGACTATTTAC
>JASFHE010000710.1:0-3558 GCA_050123415.1 Desulfobacteraceae bacterium
CTCAGCGTTCAGCTTTCAGCAAAAGGCTTTTAAAATAAAGACTTAGCTGACTGCTGATAGCTGACCGCTGAAAGCTCCATCCAGAAATTGTCTCTTTCTGGATGGATACTAGATAGATAAAAATATATCATAAGTATGCAAAATATTAATATTTTATGCACACTCGTGTATTTATTAATTTACATGTCTCAAAAAATATTATAATCTATACCCTTTTCTCAAAAATTTGAAACTAACCATATGAAGGGAGAGTCATATGAGCTCTAAAAAAATGACTATAGAAGGCAATGAAGCCGCAGCCCACGTTGCCTATGCAATGAGTGATGTTGCAGCAATATATCCTATAACGCCATCAAGTACTATGGGAGAATATTGTGATGAATGGGCTGCCCATGGCAGAAAAAATATTTTTGATCAGGTACTTAATGTTGTTGAGATGCAGTCAGAAGCAGGCGCTGCAGGCGCTGTCCACGGTGCGCTTTCAGCCGGCAGTCTTTCAACAACCTTCACGGCATCACAGGGACTTCTCCTGATGATTCCTAACATGTACAAAATCGCTGGCGAGTTAATGCCAACGGTCTTTCATGTTTCCGCAAGGGCGGTTTCTACCCATGCCCTTTCTATTTTTGGCGATCATTCTGATGTAAACGCGGTCAAGCAGACAGGATTCAACCTTCTGGCTTCCGCCTCGGTGCAGGAAGTAATGGACCTTGCCCTGGTTTCGCATCTTGCCAGTATCAGAACAAGTCTACCATTTGTACATTTCTTTGACGGTTTCAGAACCTCAATGGAAATACAGAAAATCGATATGATCGACTATGCTGATATGGCAAAGCTTGTTGACTGGGAGGCTATTGAAGATTTCAGAAGCAGATGCCTGAACCCCGAATATCCGCAGATGCGCGGGACAGCGCAGAATCCTGATATCTTTTTCCAGAACAGAGAAGCAGCAAGTCCGTATTATGAATTGGTGCCCCACATTGTTCAGGAAGAAATGCAGAAGGTATCCGAACTGACAGGACGAAAATATAATCTTTTTGATTATGTCGGGGATCCTGAAGCTGACAGAGTAATTATCTCAATGGCATCAAGCTGTGATGTAATAGAAGAAACAGTCAACTACCTGAATGGAAAAGGTGAAAGAGTCGGCCTTTTAAAGGTCAGATTATACAGCCCCTTTTCAAGAGAACATTTCTTCAGGGCTATGCCGGCCACGGCTTCGAGCATTGCTGTTCTTGACAGGCTCAAAGTTCATGGCGGCCTGGGTGAACCCCTGTACCAGGATGTGTGCACCGTATATCAGGAACGTGATTTTGCTCCTGTTATAGTTGGCGGAAGATATGGCCTTGGAAGCAAGAATTTTACTCCTGCCATGGCAAAGGCTGTTTTTGACAACCTGCGCTCAAGTGTACCCAAAAACTATTTTACTGTCGGCATAAATGATGATGTGAGTCATTCATCTCTTGAAGTAGGTGAAGATTTAGACTCATCAATTAAAGGCACTGTAAGATGCAAGTTCTGGGGACTTGGCTCTGATGGAACTGTCGGTGCGAATAAAAATGCCATTAAAATAATCGGCGAAAACACAGATATGTATGCACAGGCATATTTTGACTATGATGCAAAAAAATCGGGCGGAAGCACAATTTCGCACCTGAGGTTTTCACCTGAACCTATCCAGTCAGCATATTTTTTGACACAGGCTGATTTTGTTGCGTGCCACAATCCTTCCTTTGTAACTCAGTTTGACCTGCTTGACGGTATAATAGACGGTGGTTCCTTCCTGCTTAACTCGCCCTGGTCTATTGAAGACATGGAAGAAAGGCTCCCGGATCACCTCAAGAGAGCAATAGCCTCAAAAAACATCAGCTTTTATAATATAGATGCAGTTAAAATAGCCGGTGAGGTAGGGCTTGGCGGAAGGATCAACATGATCATGCAGGCTGCATTTTTCAAGATTGCCAATGTTATTCCTCCGGATGATGCAATCAATTACATGAAAGATGCTATCAAAAGAACCTATGGCAAAAAAGGTGATAAAATCGTTAACATGAATATCGATGCTGTAGATAAATCATTGGGTTTCCTTGAAAAAATCGATTATTCGGAATCATGGAAGACCGCCGGGCATGAGGAATATCTTGCCGGCGAAAATGATGAGCCAGAATTCGTATCCGATGTTATGAGACCGATGAATGCCAAAAAAGGAGACGATCTTCCTGTAAGCGCATTCAGCCCGGACGGAATTTTCCCAACCGGAACTACAAAATATGAGAAAAGAGGAGTAGCTATCAATGTACCCGAATGGATTCCGGAAAATTGTATCCAGTGTAATCAGTGCTCCTTTGTTTGTCCTCACGCGGTAATAAGGCCGGTTCTGGCAGATAATGATGACCTGACAGATGCTCCTTCCGAATTCACCACTGTAGAAGCAAAAGGTAAAGAACTCGCAGGTCTCCAGTACCGCATTCAGATAAGCCCTCTTGACTGTACCGGCTGCGGCAATTGCGCCCAGGTGTGTCCGGCAAAGGAAAAGGCGCTTGTCATGAAGTCCCTCAACACGCAGAAGGCTGCCCAGGTCAAAAACCATATATTTTCCACAAGCCTTCCTGTCAGGGATGATCTCATGCCTGCGACATCAGTTAAGGGAAGCCAGTTCAGGCAGCCGCTTTTTGAATTCTCAGGCGCATGCGGCGGATGCGGTGAAACTCCATATATCAAGGTCATTACCCAGCTTTATGGTGACAGGATGATGGTAGCAAATGCCACAGGCTGTTCTTCCATATACGGCGGCTCAGCGCCCAGTTGCCCCTATACAGTCAATGAAGAAGGACAGGGACCGGCATGGGCAAGCTCACTCTTTGAGGACAATGCTGAATACGGATTTGGTATGGAACTGGCTGTAAACCAGAAAAGAAGTAAACTGGCTGATCTGGTTAAACAGGCAATGGAAAGCAATGTATCCGATAACCTGAAAAAAGCCTTGCAGGACTGGCTGGAGAATATGAATGATGGTGATAAATCAAGAGAATCCGGCCAGAAAATAATCGAATATATTGAAATTGAAATGACGACACCTGGCGCGGAGTACAATCCAATACTGGTTGATATCCTTAACAGCTCGGATTATCTGACAAAGAAATCCATATGGGTATTCGGTGGTGACGGCTGGGCATATGATATAGGTTATGGAGGTGTTGATCATGTTCTGGCCATGAATCATGATGTTAATATTCTTGTGCTTGATACAGAGCTTTACTCAAACACGGGCGGTCAGGCGTCAAAATCCACCCCAACAGGCGCTGTTGCAAAATTTGCAGCGAGCGGAAAACCGACGCGTAAAAAAGACCTTGGTAGAATGGCAATGACTTATGGCTATGTTTATGTTGCTTCTGTAGCCATGGGAGCAAACAAAAACCAGTACATGAAAGCTATAATAGAAGCTGAATCCTACCCTGGAGCATCACTCATAATTGCCTATGCCCCGTGTATCAACCACGGTATAAACATGGGCATGAGCCAGGAAGAGGAAAAACGGGCAGTTGAGTGCGGATACTG
>JASFHE010000711.1:0-3555 GCA_050123415.1 Desulfobacteraceae bacterium
GCATAGGGTAACCACCGGATCGCATCTGCTGCAACGAAGTCACCATCTGTTTTGTTGGAGATGGCCACGGTTGTTACTCCTTCGGAGATATCAACACATCCTACATAGTTCCAGCCTGTGGAAGCTGTATTTGAATTGAATTCAATCTCATGTTGATGCCCATTATTACCGGTTACAATCAAATAATATTTACCCCATTTTTTACCTGGCATTATTCCAGGTTTAAAAGGTATATGAATTTGAAGTTCCCATTTACCAGCCTTATTAATATCTGTCGTAAATACAGCCTTTTTATTACCCTTGCCGGCGCCTGCAACAGCAAAAGTGTGACGATTTTTTCCATAGCTGGTTGTATACACAACCCGTGACCAGCTATCAGGAATACTGTTTAATGATGCTTCAGGAAGGCCTTGATCAATCGATTTCTCCTTATCTTCCCGGCCAACAATACGCAGATTATTATTTTTCTTTTCTTCTATTACATTAAAACCGGGATCAAGATCATCAATAATTATAGATGCATCCTGACTAAGGTTGTATGGCAACTCTTCAATTCCTTCGAATGCTTCTCTGTTTTGGATTTTCTCTTGATCCAGTCTATTGAGAGTCAACATAAAGGAATTACGATTAAGAGAGAGATATGGTTCCAGAAATGCGTGTGCAGGAGGATAGGATACAACAGAGCCGAATCGAATAATACTTTTCCCGGTCATTCTTATCGGATCTCCCTTTATGATACTGTATTTCCCTCCCTCTCCTATGTAATAATAGACAAATCGAAAAGTACCGGAAACAGGTTCATCATTTCGTATTGTGTAAAGCATCTGATAACGCGGATTTCCGTCTTTTGCATCCGGGATTCTATAAATTTTGGCCTCTTCACATACAAACGCCGGCAGGTTTGTACTTTCGATCCAGTCATACAGAATATCCTTAAGATCATATCCAAGTATCTTTCCGGCATCCACCACATCCTTGAGTGAATAGTATTCTCCTGTGTGTTCTCTGCGGATAAAAGCAAGTAATTGTCCTGTCTTCTCACGGCCGAGGATATCCAGAATAGTTCTTGCTGCTCCTTCTGCTTTAAGGGTCAGGACATCTACTGTACATGCCGGATTTTCCCAGGGGTCCATATCCTTTATTGCGATACCAAGAGCCATATCCCAGACTTCAGGTCGAGAAGTATTTTTTCCCATGGTTTGATCCACGATACCGGTTGATCTTAACGGGCTGCTTATATAGGCGCCTATAATAGTACTTATTATTTCTCCCAATGTTCCGCTTTCTAAAAACCGGTGTGCGGAAAAATAACTCTTTGTATCTGTTATTAGGAGATTAGAAAGTGATTCCATTAAATAATTCAGGGCAAGGCCTTCAGGACCTCTGGCTGAGGTCTGGTACATAAAGAAGTTCCTGGCACTTCCTGAAAGAATATTACCACCTGAAAAATCGTTAATGAAAAATGTCTTTAATCTTTCAAATTTTGCTCGCTGAACTCCTCCTTCCCTATTCTTATAATCCTCCGGTTTTCGAAAGGCCAAGTCAAAACGTACTGTTGGAAAACTCACCTCTCTCATCAGCAGCATTCCCGGAGGAGCCATAGCAGTATCCATACGCCATCCTCCGCTATAGGTGCGCAGATAAATTGGGACTTCCACCAGAGTGAGAGCGTTGTATGGATAGTCAAGGCCATATTCTCTTGCTTCTCTTAAATGATCTCCAATCCATTCTCCGATCAAATCTCCTGTATCGGAAAATATTTCAATATTTCTAATATGCTTTTTATGTATCAGCACTTCAAAAGTCACCCCTTCGACTTCCATGACACGACTCTTAAATCTTGCGGCAACAAGGGCTACCTCAGGAACCGGATTCGAGGGAGTGAAACGAAAACAAACTCTGTCATTAATCTCTGCTACCCTGTAACGCCGTCCCGGACCGGCCACCAACCAGCCACTGGGCAATTCTACTTTCAAATCTACATTAAAAAAGTCAACAGCCCGAATACGCGGATCATCCCGGTCTTTTTCCGGCCCGGATATCGGCAACCAGCGCAAACCCGGCATCAGGGCGACAAAGTCTTTCCGGTATATACCCGGTTCCAACCCGAATAAGCCAATATCTCCGGACTCCTGTTTACTTAAAGTCAACACATTAAAAGCATTTTCCAAAAAAGCGAATTCATGGTTTGGTAACCCTTTTATTGCTAAGTGAAGCGTTGTTTCCTCGTTAGAACTCAGGACTTGAGGCAGAATGATTTGAAGTAAGCCGTTCTCATGGGTAAAAGAAATGGATTCACCAAAAGAATCCGAGACATTTTTCACCTTTTGTCCCGGATTGAGTGTAAATAACACCTTTTTCATAGGTCTATCATCAGGTGCTCCAAAGGTAATATCCAGATCAAGGGAAAGATCTTTTCCAGGAATGACAATTATATTACCGGCAATATTCTTTACATCAGGCACGGCTTCATCAGCAAAAGCTGAATGTGCCCTTTTCCATGTTTCCATATTCTCAATGGTGCCTGAATTTTTACAAAAAATGGCTGCCGTAAGAGATAACGCACAAATCATGATGATTATACTGCCGGAGGTAAGTTTCAGACGTGATCCGCCGTCAAGACGGGGATGAAGGATAGCGCTGAAGCCAAGAAGAGAGAAAGTACTAAAAAGCACTGAGAAACGCTGCATCCAGCCTTCGGGAGTAGCAAGTCGGGGGGCTATTTCTGAAGGGAAGCCGGCAGCGCCAATACCGATAATATCAAACAATACAGCGTATACAGCAGGAAGCCCTAACATGGCCCCGTAAGAGAGTCCTGTCAGGACAAGTAAAATTACCGAAGCCGCAAGACGGTTTCTAACAAGCAGGGTAACAAAAAATACCAGAGCTATAGTAAATGACAGCGCGGGAACAGCCATCATAAAAACAAAGGAGAAAAGTGAGAAGACCTCTATGGGCTCTCCAACAGGCAATCCAAGGCTACAAAAGATGAGTCCGATGATTTCAAGAAGGATAGCAAGCAGCACTATGGGAATCCATGTGTACAGGAAAACTCCCACGAATCGCCCGAAAACGAGTTCAAGATTACTGAACGGTCTTGAATCCAGAACCTCTATTATTCTCTCTCTCTTGTCCCTGGCCCTTATATCAAAGGCCAGGAAAATGGTCTCTACAAGAAAGATCACTGAATAAAAAAGTCCGGTTACACTTAGTTGAAATCGAGGTGATACAGCCCCAAGACTTCCTGAATAGGATGAGAAAAAACCATGTACGTATGATATTAACGCGCAGAACATAAAAGTTACAAGATATGCCAAAAAGAGAAAAACCCAGTACCGCGCAAGGCGTCTTGTGATACGCGCTTCGGCACCGGCAATAGCCATAACCTGTTTATAACGGAACATGTTAATACTTCCTTTCCGGGCACAAAACCTTATTTAGTAGTCATCAGGAAAACCATAAAGACAGGGCGGGGGTATTCTGCATTATTACATCTTGTTCAACGCTTCTCTTGCTTCTTTAAGGTATGGATTAAGGGCTAAAGCAATCTCATAT
>JASFHE010000712.1:0-3554 GCA_050123415.1 Desulfobacteraceae bacterium
GGTAGGTACTATGCGGATTTTCCTGTTCCCCGTTTTCGTTGCCGTGGCAAGGGTGGGCGTCGTCTTATCCCCCACGCCACCTTTTCTTTGCTTCATTACCACCTGGTTCCCTATCACAAATACTCCCTTCCTTTTATAATGAGGGTATTAGAGGCGATGCATTGTAATGACCGGACGTTGAAGCAGCTCCAGGATTACGTTGCGGATTTCTCCGATACCGGGGCGAATTATATCGAATTAGAGACCAGCCGGATTTATTCGTTTCGTGAGCTTATCGGTGAGGCGATGATCAAACTTTTGATAAGCCGGTACTACGGTGAGTTTGCCGTCCGGTTGCAAACGTGTGGTGATAAGGTAAGAGAAAGAGTCCCGGTTTTTTTCGAGTTTTGTAAGGAGTTTGAGTGCCGTAAGTTGTGGGTACCTATCCGGGGTCCCAGCGGCTTATCCTGTGATTTTTACCTGACAGGAGGTTCTTACAGGGGTAACAGCCCCTTTCTTTTCGGCACCCCTTCCCAGTTCAGGAATGGGGATAAGCGCCGGTCAAATTGAGAAACCGAGGCGGAATTCCGTGGGGATAGGTGCGTCCCGTTTCGTTGGTTCCCGGTTGATTTCCATTGATTAATGAGATGATTGAATGATATTTTTGGTTTTGTTGCTGTTGGATGTGCTCTTTTTTGTTTTTTTGGTGTGGGAGTGTTCCCGTTGCCGATTTTATTGCCCCCCGGCCCGGGAGTGTGTTGATTTTTTTGACTCTACCACACTCCCCGGTAGTGCGTCTCCGGCTTCTCTTTGATATAACCGGGAATATAAATTTTTATAGGAGGTTGTATCGATGAACGAAATAGATGAGAAGAAAAAAAAGGAAATTGCCCTGTTCAAATATGGTCTTATTTCCCCGGTACTTGTGGGCAATGTGGCGGTTCAAGTGAAATATTTCAGGGAAATGGCCCGGAAAGAGCATGATGTGCCCTATTTAGGTAAGAAGAGGTACAAAGCCGGGACCTTTAAGAAATGGCTCAAGCTGTACCGCCGTTGGGGTTTTAACGCCCTGGTTCCTAAAGAGAGAGAAGATAAGGGACAATCGCGCAAAATCAACTCTCAATTAGCGATTGACATTAAAGGGGCGGTGGCATCCTATCCCTTTCTTTCCGGTTCGGCCTTGTACCGGTTGTTGGTTTCGGAGGGCAAAATCCGCCTCGGAGGTATCAATGAAGGGACCTTGAGAAAGTATATCAAGGATAAGCAGTTGAGAGAATCCATCCCGCCGGTGGGCCGAAAGAAATTTGAAAAAGAACATATCAATGAATTATGGACCGCCGATTGTATGCATGGGCCTTACCTGAACATGGCCAACCCGGCGCGTAAACATAAAGTGTTCCTGATTGCGGCAATTGATGATCATTCCCGGATGATTTGCGCCAGGGGGTGGTTTGGACATGAAAACTCCATTGCATTGGAGCAGGCGTTAAAAGAAGGATTTAGCCGGTTTGGGCTGCCCCAAACTCTTTATTGCGACAACGGCAGCATCTTTTCAAACTCCCATCTCCAACTGGCCTGTGCGCAATTGGGAATCGCGTTAATCCATTCCAAGCCCTATGACTCCCCCTCCCGGGGCAAAATCGAACGATTTTTCCGCACCGTACGCGCGAAGTTTCTCTCAACGCTGCAAATCCGGGAAATAAACGACCTGGAGCAGTTAAACAGCCAGTTTGAGCAATGGCTGGAAAAAGAATACCACAAACATCTCCATAGCGGCATTGAAGAAACACCCATGGACCGGTTTATGAGGGATTTTAAACAGGCCGCCATAAAACGAGTCTCCCTCGAAGAACTGGATACCGCCTTTCAAATGACCATCTATCGAAAAGTAAAAAATGATGCCACAGTTTCGGTTAAGGGGGACCTGTATCAATGCCCGCCGCAGTTTATCGGCAAAAAAATTCAACTCCGCCATCCCTCGCATAAACCACAGGAGTTGACCATATACCACAACGATAAACCACTTAGCGCCATCAAAAAAGTAAACCCCCATGAAAATGCCACTCCCCCGGCATGGGGAATCTCATTCACCGAAAACCAGGAGAACAACAATGATTAAAGCATTTTATAACTTGAAAATCCTGCCCTTTCAAAAAGATATCAAGCCCGAAGACACGTTTCTCTCCGCCCCGTCAAAAGAGTTGGGACAACGACTGGACTATATCAAGCAAAAAAGGGGCATCATGATGATAACCGGGATGCCCGGAACCGGGAAAACACTCCACCTGCGCACTTTTGTACAAAAACTCAATCCAAACCTATATAAATATTTTTACCTCCCCCTATCTACCGTCAATACCACTGACTTTTACAGGCAACTGGCAATGGCACTGGCCGGACAGGCGCCGTGGAAAAAAAATGAACTCTTTTCATGCATCCAGACCGCCATAAAAGATTACGTCTCAAACAGCAAAAAACTACCGGTCATTATTTTTGATGAGGCTCATCTGCTCAGGCATGATAACTTCCATGAACTCCAGATCATCTCCAACTTTGATATGGACTCCACCGACCCCGCTCTATTCATACTGGCCGGGCAACCCCACCTGAGGGATAAACTCCTAAACCCAATACACCAATCATTCAACCAGCGCATTACACTCAAATTTCACCTCACACCTCTTTCAAAAGAAGAAACACGACTCTATATCGATCACCAGATGGCGGTGGCGGGAAAAAGGGAACCGATCTTCGATAAAAGCGCAACGGAAGCCATTTACAAAAACTCCGCCGGAACACCCAGAATCATCAATTCCCTGGCAACCAAGTGCTTAACACTCGGGGCACTGGAAAAAAAAGAACGTTTAACACACGAAGAGGTCTATTGCGCGGCAAGAGAGATGTAAAACAGGGGGAAAACATGAATATCAAATTTAAGGATATCAATCCGGGAATGTATCTGGCAAAAGTCGTCACCATTAATGAAGATAAAGGCCCTTACGGAGAATTTCTACGATTTAATTTTACCATTACGGAGGGCGATTTGAAAGACTGGTCTTTTTACGGCATTGTCCAACCCAACGCATTCAAAATCTCAAAATTCTACCGATGGATTACCACAATTATCGGAGGGCAACCAGGAGAAGATTTTTCTGTGAAGGACCTTATTGGAAAACAATGTCGCATTTTCCTGAAAAAAAAAGTGAAAGGCGATAAAACTTATTATTCAGTCGCTGATTTGATGTAGACAAAAGAAGAAAGTAAGGGAAAGAGCAAGGCGGAGCGCTTTTGAGGGGGGGGCTAGAATGGCACGGATTTTTGGAAAAAAGGAGGTTTTAATTTTTGAACAACAATAATATAACCTCGATTTAGGGGATTTTATTGTTGACGAGGATGTGACTTTTAATTTTGAAAATTACAGCAAGCGGCTTTCAAAAAATACTCGACATACCTTCGGGTATGCCTGCGATTTTTTGAAAGCCGCTTGCCACAACATCTACACACTCTTCATCCACAACAATCGCTCAACTCAGGTAACAGATATGTGCGATTCGCAGCAAAAATCGCTTTATTCA
>JASFHE010000713.1:0-3547 GCA_050123415.1 Desulfobacteraceae bacterium
CGGGAGAAGCGTTATTCACGGACATCCAACCTCCTGCACCTATATAAAAAGTAGGGGCGTATTTGCAGTATCAATTGTTTTATCATCAACCTTGACAGGAACACTAACGTGCATGCTCTGATGATCCCTGTCTACTTGATTTGTTACACAAAGGATGTGCATATTATGAATGGTAAGTGACTTTCTTTTCACTATCGGAAGCTTTGACTGTCTTTGTTTCCACTGAATAAGCATCCCTGGGGAAAAGCAGTGGATCTTTGTTCTGTGCACTTAATGACGCCCACACAAAGGAATTTATAACTACAATTACGCTTAAAATATACATGCCTTTTGACCTGGGCCTATCCATTTTTTTACTTCCTTTATAGCTATTCAACTTCAACAATCATCTCAATTTCAACGGGGATATTGAGTGGCAATTCAGCCATTCCAACAGCCGAACGTGCGTGTGCACCTGTTTTTTCACCGAATACTTCAATCATAAGGTCGGAAAAACCATTAATAACCTTTGGCTGATCAAAGAATCCGGGAGCGGAATTAACCATACCGAAAACCTTTATAATATGTTTTACTTTATCGAGGCTACCAAGTTGTTCGCGTATTGTGGCAAGAAGATTTAACCCGGCAATCCATGCGGCTTCATAGCCCTGTTCAATTGTGAGGTCTTTCCCTACTTTTCCTCTTAAAGTAAATTGCCTCGGACCGTGACCGGAAAGGAACAAAAAATTTCCGCTACGAACCGCTGGAACATAATTCCCGATTGGTTTGAGAGGCTCCGGAAGGATAATATTCTTCCGCTTCATTTTTTGCTCTGCTGCTTCCTGGGTTATCTTTTCCATATAAAACCTGACTATATCTTGACCGGGATTTTTGACTCACATGGCACGCCGGTCTGGCAAAAACCGCAACCATAGGCCTTTGGGGGCAGTCCGAGTTCTTTTGTTGCGTATTCACATGTGGACATACACTGTTTTGCACACGCGTATTTGTCATGCCCGGACTTCGTAACTGCACCTGCCGGGCAACGCTTAACGCACATACCACATGTGCCTTTAGCATAGTAGAGACAATAGGCGTGATGATCTTTATAAGGCCGGGGAGTCGGCGGGACCTTGATGCGGGCTATGACCGAGCCGCACCGGATCGCCTTGCCCACCGAAGTGATCAAACCATCGCAAAGCCCAAAGGTTCCAAGACCGGAGGCATATGCCGCATGCCGTTCGGACCATGATGTTGACAGGCCGTAACGTTTTGACTCGACGGTCATGGGGTTGAAAATTTTGGTAAGAGTGGGGGCGAATGCCGGATATCCCGATTTCGTAAGTGTATCGGCAACATACTTACTCATTTCATCGATGAACTCGCCTCCGTAAAGCCGCGCCCGTATCCATTTTTCCGATGGAGTCTTTTTCTTTTTACGAAGATCAGCCTTGATTGATTCAGTATGGGGCAATACCCATGAAATGACAGACAACTCATTTGGTTTTACTGTGCTTTCCGGGAAAATCAGTTTGAATATCTCCAGCGGAGTCCAGTAGAATGGTCCAATGTCTTCCTTAAAGAACTGATAGATGGGATCATCGCCGCTTGAGAAGCCGACCAGCGGCTCATCCCAGGCTTTTTCGTTTTCCGCGTTCCTGATCGAATTATTCGGCGATGTAGTAACGTAATCTTTGACGAGCGAAGTGATCCACTCTGAACCAATCCCTTTTTTGGAAGGCTCTGCAGTAATTGCCGATATACCGGACATCGGGACCAGTCCGACCAGCCCGGTTACGGCCACACCCTGTGCCGTGACTTTCATGAATTCACGCCTGTTTATATCTTTTTTCATATTTGTTCCTCCCGAGAATATAAATTGACATTATTTTTATAACCCAATAGTTTATAAGTAAAATCGATTTATTGAATAAAACCTATAAGCTATGATTATATCAATGTGAGATATGACAGATCTTGAAATCAAACATTTAAAAATGATCCGGATGATTTCCAAGACAAAAACCATTACAAAGGCTGCGGATAAGCTTTTTATATCTCAACCTGCTCTTTCCCAGCAGTTAATAAATATTGAAAACAGGATCGGAACAAAATTGTTCATCAGGAATGGAAAAAATATGATCCTGACAAAGGTGGGGGAAAAATTTTTAGAGAGCGCCCATGTGATCCTGAACGAGCTTGAGAAAACGGAACGTGAAGTGGCGCAGGTGGTGAATGGAGAAAGAGGAGAATTTAAAATCGGTGTGCGCTGCATATTCTGCTTTAAGTGGATTCCTTTGCTGGTTAAGCAGTTTCAGGGCAGATATCCTAATGTGGATATTAGAATCGGCCATACGCAGCAGGCCGAAGAAGACCTGATATCAAAAACCTATGATATAGCAATAACATCGATTCCTCTGGATAATATGAAAATAACCCATACACAATTATTTGAAGATGAAATCCTGTGTGTCATGCCGGCGGACCACCCATTAAGTCACCGAAAATATTTAAATATAGAAGATTTTGAAGGAGCTGATTATCTCGCAACGGATGAAAATGCCGGCTTAATTTTTAAAGAGAGCGGCATCCATCTCAGAAGTTTTACGACCATACCCTATCCTGAAACCATAGTAGCTATGGTGGAGGCAGGATTGGGTATTACCTTCTTCCCCCAATTTTATATCTCCCCATATACCCTGACTAAGGATATCCATACCTGTCAATGCAGTTCTAAAAAACACATGCTCCGATGGAATGCGAATTATTTGAAAGGGGAAACCCATCCTTCTTACCAGGATGAATTTATTAAAACTATTATTTCACATACAATCGTTGAATAGATATTTTACCGAGTGTAAGATATATAAGATTTTTTTTCAGAGAAACTTTAAGGCACAAAACCATCCGTTGACACAACAGGGATATTTTGATCTAATATGTTTATCTGATATTGAGTAATTTACCGCTGTATCAGGCCGTCTTATCTACTGCACTCCTCAATTTCCCTTTCTGCTCCAATAACTCCCGGAACCAGACTTAAACCTCTAATTACTATCTGTTCCGACACACTGCAGGTTATTAAACGGATGAGGTGAAATACCTGTTATTTCCTGGACCTGCTTCTTGTTTACGTCTGAGAAAAAGTTTTCCTACAGGTGCAGAGTTTCAGAATATTTGAAAATCCGGCCTGAATGTTGGCAACATAATGTTGCTAAACAATCTAACGAAAAGGAGGTCAAAATGGAAAAGCCAAGATTAAATTATGAAACACTTATCCGTTTAACAAAGGCCATCCCAAAACTCCGGGATCCGGATGCAATTATTTTAGTTACGGTTGAGGGGATCACTCATACACTCAGGGTTAAGGGTTGTTCACTGTTTTTATTCAGTCCCATGAGTGAAGATCTAAAATTGGCCGGAAGCTATGGGCTCAGCCAGGAATACCTTGATAAAGGCCCGATTAGTTCAATGCGATCTATTGCTTCAGCGCTAATGGACGGGCAGCCTGTTGCTATTTATGACGTATCGGATGATCCGCGTATTCAATACCCCGAAGAGGCAGTAA
>JASFHE010000714.1:0-3544 GCA_050123415.1 Desulfobacteraceae bacterium
AGAGGGGTTGCATAAGATTGGCTCCTTTGTTCAGTAGAATTTTTCTCTTGGCGTTAACATAATGATTATCTTATACATTTTTTTTATTTATTGTGCAATCACAATCTTTACAAAGTCAAATTAAATTGTGACCAGGATTATAAAAAATGATATTTTCATAAAAAACTCAACAGGATTAAAGAGGAAATCTTTATCCTGTTAAACAGGTACGATCTATTGACAAAACAGAACAATCTAGTACTCTGGACGCCACTAATTATAACTGATTCTCATGAAATGGAGGATTTGCAATGAGAAGGAGTCTTCCCATAATATATTTGGCTTTGCTGTTACTTTTTATGGTAGGGTGCAAGGATGGCTCAGAGCCGGTTATATATACAGAACCTGTTCCCGAACCACCTCAAATGATGGCCGGGCATGATCATGCTGCAGAGGAGAAGGAGCTTACCTGGACACTTCCAGCCGACTGGACCGAATCAAGGACATCAGGAATGATCCTGTCCAGGATAACAGCCCCTGAAATTCCAGGGGCATCGATTACCCTGTCACGTCTTGAAGGAACAGGAGGCGGAATAAACCCTAATATACAGCGCTGGGCCGGCCAGCTAGGGTTGCCGCAATTGTCTGATACTGATCTAGAGGCTGTCAAGAGTGCATTAAAGCATGGTGGAGCAAAGGGAACGTTTATTGATTTCAATACCTTACCGTCAGTAAAGGAAACGACAATGAACGTATGTATCCTTGAGTATCCTGATTTTACTGTGTATTTGAAAATAACAGGAAATAGTGAGGCTGTCTCTAAATTTTCTGATAAATTAAAATCACTTGCACAGTCAATTTCTTATAAATAGGAAAATTCTATGGAAAAGTTACGCGCATTGGTCAAATGGTGCGCTTCATTAAAGATTTCTGTGATTTGCCTGTTACTGTTCATGGTAATTACATTACTGGGAACGCTCTATCAGATTGATCACAATATCAATGAGGCACGCAAAGTTTATTTTTCATCATGGTATGTCCTGGTTGGCGGCATACTTCCAATTCCCGGCGGTCAGACTGTCATCTGGATATTTTTTATCAATCTTATGGCTTCATGTTTTACACGCTTTGGGCTGGGGTGGAAAAAATCCGGTATGTGGCTGACTCACCTCGGTTTGATCGGGTTGTGTTACTCATCATTCTATACTTACAAATATTCGACAGAAGGGATGGTAACCTTCATTGAAGGTGAAACATCTCTATTCGCGGATGTTGATAATGAATGGGAATTTTCTATCTGGACGGAAAAAGACGGATTTCGGCATGTAACAGGATATAATCTGAATGAAGTGAAAGCCGGAATGTCACTATCAAGGGCGACACCAGGGATGGAAATAACTCTGGAAGAATTCTATCCGGCGGCTCATGCATATCAGGATTTTTCTCCACTTGAAAATCCTCCTCTTAATCAGGCAAAAATTATCAGGATTGAAGGGGCAGATAAATCGAGCAGAACCTTTCCGGGAGGTGTTTTTACACTCTCTCCACAGGGAAAGGACGATATCGTTATGATCCTATATGGTGGTGAGAGTTCACCGACAAGCTATGAGTTTAACGGTGAGACATATTACTTTCAACTCCGTAAGAGGAAGCTGAAACTGCCTGCTTCAATAAGACTTGATGATGTGATTCAGGAAACCTATACAGGTACTGATATAGCAAAATGGTATGAGAGTAAAGTGACACTTACAACTGAAACCGGCGAAAGCCGTAAGGCGCGTATCTATATGAACCATCCTCTGTCAATTGAAGATTTTACTGTTTACCAGTCGGGGTATTCAATAGATCCAATGTCGGGCAAAGAGAGTTCATCGTTGAATGTAGTCCAAAACGATGGAAAATATTACCCGTACATAGCCTGTGTTATTATCTCAATCGGAATGATTCTTCACTACTGTATTGTATTTGCGCAGATGTTGAGCGGCAGAAAAAAAGGCGGGGAGGCAGTGTAATGACCAGGATATTCCAAAAACGCTTTATACATTGTTTTATTGTTGCCGCATTTCTTTTTATCGGAACAACTGCAGGAATCGCTCAGGAGCTGTCAAAAGATGATAATGTTCAGAAACAAAAGGGAGATCATTCTTTTTCTATTGAAGCATTGCGAAATCTACCGATCATGCACGAGGGGCGTTATAAACCCTTTGATTCTATTGCGCGGCAGACACTTCTTGCACTTTCCGGTAAAGGCAGTTCTGTCAAGGATGACAAAGGGGGAAAATACACTGCATCCGAATGGCTTGCCGAGTCTATCTTTATTCCGGAACAATCAGGTCGCTTCAAAATATTTTTGCTTGAAAATCCGGATGTTGCCGATGCAATCGGCCTTAAGAGTGAGATGGAGCGTGTTCGGTATTCATACAACGATATCGGTCCGCATTTTGATGAGTTTGAGAAACTGGTAAAGCAGGCAATTTCTGTCCATAGCGGGTCTCGCAGTCGTTTCCAGAGACATCTTTTGCAATTCTACAATCAATTATTCACTTTCATTGATCTGGAAAAAAAGATCTTGCCGGGAATGGATGATAAATCAGCATGGTCTGATATTACGACCGGTTATATTATGAAGGACCAGGAGAAGTTTGATAATGCAATTGAAGAATACAAAAAAAGCAGGATGAAAAACATTGAAGCGGAGGTTTTTGCTGATGCAAAAAGAGAGGCTCTTTTTAATCGCATTGATCCGTTTTTTAACTCAGGCCTGATCCTTTGTCTGGCCCTTATCTTTGCATTGTATGGACTGGGTAAAGGGAAAAAATTAAATTTTACTCTTTCAATGGTTCTTTGTGTGGCTGCTCTGTTGCTGCAGACATATGGTCATGGTGTACGAATGCTGGTTATGGGCCGGCCTCCTGTAACTAATCTGTATTCAACATTCATCTCAGTAGCATGGATCTGTTCCTTTGTGGGTATTATCATTGTTAAACTCTTGCCGAAGGCACACCGGGGTTTAAGTCCTCTGCTGGCATCGTTAGGCCCGTTGATCTTTCTTATAATAGCCGGGAAATATGCTTACTCCGGTGATACAATGGGTGTTATGGTTGCTGTTCTTGACTCTAACTTCTGGCTTGCTGCCCACGTGGTGACAATTACTCTCGGTTATGGCGGATGTATCCTGGCAGGTCTTTTTGCTCATTACTATATAATTCAAATATGCCGAACAGATGTTAATAATCCTGATACGCGTTCTCTGTATAAAATTTTACTGATGATTTTTGGTTTTGGTTTCACCATGACTTTTATAGGAGGAGTTTTAACCGGTGGCATCTGGGCTGATCAGTCATGGGGGCGCTTCTGGGGATGGGATCCAAAAGAAAATGGAACACTGCTGCTGGTCCTCTGGTGTGCGGTTGTATTCCATGTAAAAGCAGGAAACCTTATGAATCGCTTCTGGATAGCAGTTGGAACTATCATTACAATTTTTGTAATGCTTCTGGCATGGTTTGGCGTGAACAAGCTTGGGGTAGGATTTCATTCATATGGAAACGATCCTGACAGTCGTTTT
>JASFHE010000715.1:0-3540 GCA_050123415.1 Desulfobacteraceae bacterium
TATTTGTTAATCAAAAATTAAAAAAATAAAAACTATAAAACAATGTACAAAATAAGCCTGAAATCAACTTGAATTTATTTGCTTATTTTTTGTAGTTTATTGTTATTCTACTTCCAAAATTTAATTTCCAATTTACTGGCTAAAAGTTTCTTCTCCTTCGAATACCAAGAATCCCCAGCAACCCGCTGCCCAGGAGCCAAAGCGCACCGGGAATCGGAACTGCGTTGATTACGCCGACAGCTTCCAGATCAACCCCTCCTGAACCCCAGGTAGGCCATGCATCATAAATGGGATTGCCATTGGAATCCAGAAAGTCTCCGCTCCCCGGAATATCAACTATTTTTATAAAATTAATATCATCCAAATCTACCAGGCCACTCAACACCAGGCTATTGCCCAGCAAGTCATCCAGGTCGAAGCCGGTTCCCCAGGAATCACCGTAGGCATTGGCATGCTTACCCGCAAGATTGTGGATATCAGTCGGATCTACGGTTCCGTAAGGACCTACCTGTCCACTGGTGAGGGACACACTGTCGAAGCTAGCGAAATTCACGCCGTCGGTGGATACTTCCACATATCCCAGTTCCGCAAAAAACCATGGCCCGGAGGTGTGGCCACTCTGCCAGAACCCGTTTTCAAACACGGCAAAATCATAGCCATCGCCGTTATAGATGGCGCTGTCAAAGCTCAGGGTGATTTCACCGGGTCCGTGGTTGCTGACCGGATCGGCCTGCCAGGCTGCGATCTCAGTTGAATCCATGTCGCCGAGGGAAGCTATATCAAAATTGTTACCGGTTACCGGACCAAGTGTTCTTTCGGGATGACTGAATTCTCCACTCATATAATTCTGGATTTCAGCCAGATCAAAAGGATCATAGGTGCATCCGGTGGCCCAGTTCACAAAAACCGGGTTTACATAATTATCGTCGCTTACAACACCGTCACCGTCCGGACCGACAAATCCGGCAATGCCGTCACCGGTATACGGCCCTGCACCGGCCACGCCCGTTGACAATATCACAGACAGAAGCAGGGCAGTTATTAGCAATAATGTTTTTTTCATGTTTAACTCCTTTCATGTTGCATTGAAGGCAGCAGACTTTAATAGCTCCTGGAAGGCTGTATGCCTTCAAAATTTATCTCGTTAGAATCAGGCTCTTTTTCTCCTGATACCAAAAAGGCCAAGCAGTCCGCTTCCGAGCAGAAGTATTGAACCGGGAACGGGCACTGCTTTTATCTCGGCAATGCCGTAGTAGCCATACCAGGCACTCTCAGCCTGATACAGGCTGCCGCCGCCGAATGCTGTCACATCACCTTCGGCATCGAGAAATGCAAACCAGTCCATATATGCGCCGTTGGCCCCAAGACCGATATAGTCGTAGTTGATTCCAGCGCCCTCTGTTCCGTTCCACAGGGCATTAAAAGAATAAGTATAGTCACTGGCGTTGGCGCTGAATATCACATTGCCTGCATCGTCAACTACTACGTCATAAGCCCCGGCTTCCAGATCGGATAACTTGGTTCCGTTTGCATAGGTCAAGTTTCCTATACCGATTGCTCCAGAAATAGATGTGGCATCCCAGGTATACAGTTCGGCATCATAGGAGGCGTAATAGGCGTTGCCGCTGTTGTCAAAGGCCAGTCCTGCGGATGATCCGCTGGTTTGAATAATCAAGTCGTGATTGTTGCTGCCAGATTCGTCCAGTAACCAAATAGCATTATCACTTCCGCCGTTGAGACCTGAGACAAATGCATTTCCACCGTATATTTCCATGTCGAAATTTCCGTTCAGGGTGGCCACATGACTCCAGGTTCCGCTGGAATTCACATGATAAACACGGTCGTCAGAGCTGTTACTGGCGAATCCTACATAAACCCCGCCACTACCGTCATATCTCACAAAACTGTTTGTTTCGCTGTAACCGGCAGGAGCGCCCCAGTCATATCTGGTGCTATTGGTATCATTATCCAGGACTTTCAAGGTTCCACCCTGCCAGGCATAGGTAGTGTTTCCTACTACGTCATAACCGCCAATGGCTCGATAATTTGTCAGAATATCATTTGCCGAATAACCGGGAAACGTATCTACAAAGGCAGATGCCGCCATGGTTATTGCAGGCATGAATAAAAATACTGAAAAAAGTATTGCAAAAAAAATATTCAGCTTTCTTTTAAGAGTCATTTTAAAATCCTCCTTTTTTAAATTTCCGTTTACTATTACTATTTATACAGGTTGATTGAATTTGCCGGGAATATGTACCTACTTGTGTTATTTTCCCGGTTCTTCAGCCTAATTGCATCACCTCCTTCCGTGTTGTCTTACTGGATTCAATATTATGATTCCTTTCTTTTCAGTCCAATTAAAGCCAGCAAACCGGAACCGAAGAGCAATATGGCTCCTGGTATGGGAACAGGTGATATTTTCATGGCGTTAATGGCCATGGCCGCGTGCATCTGAGCCCCAAAGCACCAGGCTTTGTTGTAATCCTGACCGTCCAGGACACTGCTGTCATCGATAATTTTGATATATTGCATCTTTCCGTCCTCGGGCCAGGCAGAATCATCTGCCACGGCCAGAAAGGTGGAAAGATCAAAACCGTTTCCTCCAAGGTATGGATCAGTAGGCAAAAAATCTTTTGAAACCATTACACCTTCAACATTAACCCATTTAAATACCCCGTCTACCTCCTGTATTTCCTGGGCCTGCATATCCTTTGTGTAATTCGCCCATGTTGGATTGTTCCCATGCATTCCCGAAACATTAAAATACTGGTAGTTACCGTTACTCTGGTCGGGATCGGGATTAATGTCGTAAGCTTCGGCACTGTTATAGTACCAGTTAATCCCGTCTATCGAGACCTGAACATGGGCCAGTTCGCAGCACAGGCCGTCAACAGCCCCACCCCAGGCGAAACTCCCCTCGAAAGTGATAAAATCGTTACCCGGCCCGTTATAGATGTAATAGCCCTCTTCAAAACGCCATGCGGCGCTGCCGTTTATGCCTACTGCTGTGCAGTCATAAACCCTGGACCAAGACCCGTTACCTGTAGGAGCTCCCAGGGCAAGGTTGTTCTGTATGGGATAGCCGTCTTCTGCAATTACATAGTTGGCTCTTGCAGGCCCCACCTCTCCGGGATCCCATTCTACAAGCTCCTCAAGGTATATATTATGGTCTGCTATGGTATCTCCATGGACTAACGTACTAATCAAAATTGTAATAATTATTGCCGATATAAACAGATTAAATTTATTTAACATGATCAACTCTCCTTTTTTTTAGTTTTGTTGTAAGGATCAGGCAACTTGCAAGAAGCCATACTGCACCCGGAATCGGAACAGGCGATACCTTCATTACATTGATGCCCATGGCAGCCTGCATGATGGCACCTGTTTTCCATGGCGGGGCATATGACTGGCCATCAAGGATGGTATCGTCATCAATCAGTTTGATGTAACGCATCCGGCCGTCTTCAGGCCATGGAGTATTATCTGAAAGGGCTAGAAAAGTGGAAAGATCAAACGCATCTTCTCCAAGATAGG
>JASFHE010000716.1:0-3537 GCA_050123415.1 Desulfobacteraceae bacterium
GTCTGTGGCAAGGCAAAGAAAAATGCTATGCCACTAAGTCAACAACATTGGGTTTGAAACCCGTCTCTACATCCTCAGGTTTTTTATGAATTACCGTACAATCTGCATCTGATCGGATATTCCCTGCTCATAGGTGCTCCACCCGGAATTCATTCCAAAGGGGCAGCGGTGGAAAACAGCCTCGATCCTTCGGATAAGTCCGTTTTCGATCTTGAAAAGTTCTGCCAGCTGCCATGTCCAGTTTATGCCGTGATGATCAAAAAAACCGAATGCAATCACGATCCCTCTTTCACGGTCAACTGCCACAAAACGTCGATCCCTGATACGTGTCACCATATTGAGGAGACCTGATTCAAACTGTTCTTTGCAGCCCCAATGAGCTGAATAGACTTTGGATGTTTTCGGATCCGGTATCTCCTGTCCTTCGGGAACAGGAACATTGGTGCTGGACATTCCGTTTTCAAGCCTGTGGCAGTCATCTGCAAAGGGATAGTAGCCTTTACCATCATTATTCTGCATTCCCGAAAAGTAATAATTTGCAGTTTTAATCATTTCTTCCCGCGAAGGACGTTTTTTTCCCGGTATGACCTCGAAATATACCTTATGAGGTTTTCCCAGCTTTTCTACACTTTCCCCGGTAGGAGGAAACGACATACCCTGTTCACCGCCTGTATAGCTTGAATCCGGTCGTATTACGAGTTGTTCCGCTTCTGTTATTTTTCCATCAACGATTTTCAGGCGGATAGCAACAGCAACCAGAGTTCCTGCCTCACCTTCTTTGGCAGTACCGATAAAGGCTATCTGCTGAGTTTCAATATCAGGGACATAAAATTTATAGGTGCCTATTCCTGACATATCGATCCATAAACCTTCGCCTCCCAGAGGGAGTCTTACCCCATTTTCTGTGAATTTGCAGTCTCTTGCAAAAAGATCCAGGCTTGGGTCGTTTTTGAGCATCGCATTCATATATCTGTCTATATATTTTTCAAGACAGGCACGGTTACACTCTTTAGCGCTGAGATTTCCTGAAAAAACAATCATAGACAGAGACAGCACAGCCAGTACAAGTACAAACCTTTTACTCATAATTATTCTCCTTTGGTATAAATTGCATGGAACTTAAATATTTTGAAAACGATTTTAATACAAAAACATGTTGAATCGAAAAGGAAATCCCCCCTTTTTCGGTAGACGGAGTATAGGGGTATAGCCATTATCTGTCAAGTCAAATAGCCGATATTAGCCGGAATACGTATCGCGGTGATGAATATGGCTGAATATTTATTAATTAATGCTCATCCTGTGTTGTAAACGTGTAATTATAATAGTATTGAAATAAAATTTTAAAACGCTTTGACTGATAATAGTCAAACTGTGGATATAATTACCATTCATGGAATTAATTGCTGGCATATTCATTTTTCAATCAGTATAAAGATATATATGGATGTTCATAAGAAAATTATCACGACATGTACCAGGGACTGTCCCAACACATGCGGTCTTATAGCCACAGTTCTAAACGGACGTTTGGTAAAGCTTTCCGGTTCTCCTGATCACCCTTTGACCAGGGGAGTGGCATGTCATAAAACTTCGAGCTATATCAAAAGGATATACAGTGATGAGAGAATTACAGCGCCCATGATACGCGGTGCATCCGGCTGGCAAAAAGTATCATGGGAAAGCGCTCTTGATCTGATTGCCAGTAAAATAAAAACCATCTGCGAGCAGGATGGTCCGGAAGGTATCCTATATTACCAGGGGTATGGAGAAAGGACCGCACTCAAACTCCTTAACAGGTATTTCTTTAATCTTCTGGGCGGAGTAACCACACTGCGGGGTTCACTGTGCGGCGGAACAGGTCAGGCATCACAGAATATGGACTTTGGTGTTCGAATATCCCATGACCCCCTTGATCATTATAATTCATCAGCCATGATTCTGTGGGCCAGAAACCCGGTTACAACAAATATAAGCCTTGTCCCAATCATAATGGATATAAAAAGGAGGAGAGGGCGGATAATAGTTATTGATCCATTTAAAAATCGTACCGCTGATCCGGCTGACAGGCATATTGCTCCGGCACCCGGGTCTGACGCTTTTCTGGCCATGGCTGCGGCGAAAATCATATTTGACTCTGGCGCAGAAGATACAGCATTTCTACAAAACCATGCTATTGGTGTTGCTGAATATAAAAACATACTGGATAAATACAGCATTGATGAACACTGCCAGCGGTCCGGAGTCAGCAGGAGTGACGCTGACTATATAGCCGACACACTTATGGAATATAAACCGGTGTCCATTCTTCTTGGCTGGGGACTTCATCGTTACAAAGATGCACATTACTCCATTCGTGCTATTGATGCCTTAAGTGCAGTGTCAGGTAATATTGGTGTAGAGGGCGGGGGTGTGAGTCAGGGTTTTGAAGAGTACGGACCCTATGATCAAAAATATTGGGGTGACTGGCTTAATCCGAAAAGAAGAACGCTTCTTATGCCCCTTATTGGTGAAGAGATGTTAAAAGCCGTTAATCCGAAAATCCGTATGGTATTTGTAACCGCCGCCAACCCGGTCTGCATGGCGCCAAACTCCAAAAAGGTGATTGAGGCATTTAAAAAAATGGACTTTGTTGTATACAGTGGTCATTTTATGGATGATACCGCCGAACTGGCCGATGTATTCCTTCCCGCAACTACATTTCTTGAAGAGGATGATATCATGGCCAGCTATGGCCATAACTATGTTGGTCCTGTAAACAGGGCCATTGAACCTGTTGGTGAATGCCGGTCAGAGTTTATGATGTTTTCGGAACTGGCAAAAAGGTTTCCTTTTTCCGATCAATTCTGCCGCAGCGCGGAGGAATGGCTTTTTGATATATGCACACCTGTCATGGAGCAGGGGTGCAGCATGAATGAGCTTAAGAAAGGGCCTTTTCGTATGCCTGAACCAATGGCACCATATCCTGATAGAAAATTTCCTACAAAATCAGGCAAATTTGAATTTATGACAGAATTTGACCTTGCGAAACTGAACATTGAGGACCCGGCCTATCCCTATTCTCTTTTAACCGTGGCAGCACACAATCATATTTGTTCCGAACTGACCCTTGCCGAACATACGCCGCTGCCGGAGATAACAGTTCATCCGGCAGAAGCAGAGAAGGCAGGCCTTAAGGATGGAAGCCATGCCCTTATCAAAAGCAGGACAGGGAGTGTAAAATGCGTTCTTCACACCGATATTAACATGCGGAGGGACTGTATTATAGCCGAGCGTGGTGGATGGATAAAGGCAGGTCATGGCTTAAACATACTAACTCCGGATATGGTCAGCACCATAGGGGATGGAACTCCCTATTATGGAACAGAGGTGAAATTATCACCCTGTAAATAAAAAGGAAATATTATGAAAAGACCGGAAATTTTCAAAGAAAAACCCAAGAACCGCGATTAAAGATTAAAAAAAGGAAGTAAGAATTGAAAAACCTCGTTGGATTAGGTAGATATGTGTAACACCTAAGAAACACAAATCAAACCA
>JASFHE010000717.1:0-3522 GCA_050123415.1 Desulfobacteraceae bacterium
TTCCTTCGGCAGTAAAACGCCGTAGCATATTGGGTATTCTGAACGCAACAAAAAAGGCATCTGCCGATATTGTAGCCCCAAAGAAGGATGCAATAACCATATCCCTGACAAGACCAAGAATCCTGCTTATAAGGGTAAAAAATGAAACAACCCCTGCAGCCCTGCCCAGGTTGCCTTTTTCCTTATTATTGATTTTTTCGGAAGAATTATTCATAATTATTTTTTAACTTGACAGTATTGATCTATTCATTTATTAAAGATCGTTTGTTAATCTTATAAAAATACAGGAGTATTTAATTTGGCAAATCATAAATCAGCTCTCAAAAGGGCAAGACAGAGTGAAGTTAAAAGACTCAGGAATATGGGTTATAAGACCCGTTCTAAAAATATTGTAAAGGAAGTACGGGCGGCAGTTACTGAAAACAATAAGGAACAGGCTATTGAAAAGCTTAAAAAAGCAACAGCAGTTATTCAGAAAAGTGCCTCTAAAGGTGTATTTCATAAGAAAAAAGCTTCCCGTAAGATATCCCGTCTTGCACGTCAGATTAACCAGATTGCGGCATCCTGATAGATTTATTTACAAAGTGATAGAATCAGGTTCTCAAGAACAGGTTTCGGTCTGGAACCGGACTTGAGAAACCTGTCTGTTTCGTAGAGTAATTTAATACCTCTTTCAAGCTCTTCAGATGTCCATCTTTTACATTGTCCAAGGAAATTTTTTACTGAAAACGGGGCAATTCCCAGTTTTGATGCTATCCCGCCGGCGCTTTCTCCTTTTGCAGCCAGTTCCTTAACCTGCCACAGCAGACCGATCTGTCTCGTCAGCATTCCGATTATTTGAAGAGGAGCGCTCTTTTTATCTCCTTCCTCTAAAAACCTTGATAAAACGGAAAGGGCCTGTGCCACCCTTTTTTCCGAAAAGGCGTCCATAAGTTCAAAAATGGAATAGATCCTGCTGTTTATTGCAAGCTCCTTTACTTCCTTTTCGCCTATTCTCCTATCACCATAACTGAGTTTAAGTTTTTCAAGCTCTGAATATATTTCTCTAAGGTTGCTTCCAATAATCTCCTGAAGAAAGGCGCAGCCGTTCCTGTCAATGTTAAGCCCTATTTCACGGGCTGTGTTCTGTATCCACGGAACTACCTGGTGCATTCTCAACTCACTGAAATTTACGGCATATCCGGCAGCCCTTATGGCTTTGTAGAATTTTTTCTTAAAATCCGTTTTTTCGGACAGGAAGATAAGACAGGTGGAATCTACAGGTTTTTCAAGATAAGGGATAAATTTATTGAGCTGATCCGCTTTATAGGAATCCGCTCTTCTTAAGATTATCAGGCGGTTTGATGCCAGGAAGGGAATTGTCCGGGCCCTGCTTACAACATCGACGGGGCTGCTCTCCCCGCCGTAACATATCTCCATATTAAAGTCTCTGGCATTTTCAGGTATATGTTCGTTCCTGATCCTCCCAAGTACTCTTTCCAAAAGGAATTCATTGGAGCCGTAGAACAGGTAAAAAGGAGCAAGTTTGCCCCTTTCAAGCGCCCTTATTACTTCTTCTGGTCGAAGGTCTCCGGCCATTAAAATCTTTCCATGGTCCTGTTATAGATTCTTTCGGACAGGAGCCTGGCAATTTTGAGCAATGCCTCTTTCCGGTTTTTCCTGTTTACCAGGGGATCGGCAGTTACTGCAAACCTAGCTTCTTCTGTCATTTCGCTGTCATTCCATACTGCTTTTCCGTTTGAGCTGTCAATAAGGCTTGTGTTAAGGCGCAGTATCAGGCGCCTGCTGCTGGTTGTTTCGTGGGTCACCACCCTTCCCGAAACGGCAGTACGGGTGGAATTATAGGTTAAGGGCTGAGTACTGACTTCATATATTTCTATCTGAAGGATCATGTCGGCCTGATCTTTATTTTTAAGCTGAACACGCGCGTGACTGATAAATTCGTTTCTTAAAACGGATGTAAAGTCTGCCTCAAATCCTTTTTCTGATGAGGAGCTTTCAACCATGGGTATGGCAATGCTTTTTATTTCAATACCTACCGGTTCACCATCAGCCCTGAATTGATACCCGCAGCCGGAAACACACAGAAGAGCCGGAATTAGAAGCAAACTGAGCACAGGTCTTGTAAGATACATTATCTATCTTCCTGGATTACAATATTAACCAGTTTCTGCTGAACAACTATAACCTTTTTTATCTTTTTATCCCCGATAAAGTTGACTATTCTTTCATCATTTATTGCCTCTTTTTCAATCTCTTCTTTTGAAAAGGAAACGGGGATTTCGATCTTGCTTCTTACTTTACCGTTTACCTGGACAACAAGAAGCTTCTTGTCAACTTCAAGGGCATCTTCACTATAGGACGGCCATTGGGCTTCCAGCAGCGAACCTTCATGTCCGAGCATATGCCACAGTTCTTCGGTTATATGAGGCACTACGGGAGCGAGCAGGAGTATGGTCTTTTCGGCAGCATCCCTGATTACGGGCCAGGCATTATTATCATTATCCTTACCATTATTTAGGTATTTATATATTTCATTTATAAGCTCCATTACAGCGCTTATGGCGGTATTAAAATGGAACCTGTCTTCGATATCATTTGAGACCTTTTTTA
This sequence comes from Desulfobacteraceae bacterium, assembly GCA_050123415.1. Classification (GTDB taxonomy): domain Bacteria; phylum Desulfobacterota; class DSM-4660; order Desulfatiglandales; family HGW-15; genus JAAZBV01. The sequence goes on from JASFHE010000717.1 coordinate 2,614, forward strand.
CTGTCTCATGAATCTTTCGATTTATTGCCTTGAGATCATCATCAAGCTCTTCTTTATTATCAAAGGACGTAACATTTTTAAGCGAATCGATATTATCGGATACAAGCCTCCAGACCCTGTTCAGGAACCTGTAGGCACCATCTACGCCCTGGTCACTCCATTCCAGATCACGTTCCGGCGGTGAGGCAAAAAGGCAGAACATACGGACAGTGTCAGCGCCGTAACTATCCACAAGCCGGGCAGGATCAACTACATTCTTCTTGGATTTTGACATCTTAATGCTTCTGCCCCTGATAACATCAGCCCCGCACTTTGTACATTTATCATCAGCGACTTCATAAGGAAAAAGATAACCATGTTCCGGGCATTCTTCGGTTTCCTTGCATACCATGCCCTGTGTCAGGAGGTTTTTGAATGGTTCGTCAACATGAAAATATCCCATATCCCTGAGAACCCTTGTAAAAAATCTTGAATAGAGAAGATGCAGTATCGCATGCTCGATCCCGCCGATATACTGATCAACGGGCAGCCAGTATTTAACACTATTTATATCAACAGGGGCCTTGTCATACCGGGGGCTGGCATACCTAGCAAAATACCATGAAGATTCGACAAAGGTATCCATGGTGTCGGTTTCACGCCGCGCACTGCCCTTGCATTTTGGACATGTTGTTTCGTAAAAATCCGGTTCAAACGGCAGAGGTGATCCGCCGCTCTGCCTGAGTTCCTTGTCCAGAGGAAGCACAACAGGCAGATCCTTTTCATCCACAGGAACAGCACCGCATTTGTCGCAGTATATTATGGGGATCGGTGCACCCCAGTATCTCTGGCGCGAGATATTCCAGTCCCTGATCCTGAAATTTACTGTCTTGTTCCCCAGATTGTTTTTATCAAGATACTGAGCTATTT
>JASFHE010000718.1:0-3522 GCA_050123415.1 Desulfobacteraceae bacterium
TCTTCCTCCTGTAGAGAGGTAGGGAGTTACAACCAAAAGAAGGACGACCGAAGAGGTTAAGGGAGTCAGATCATCTCATAGTACTCTGAGACGGTAAGGCCGATCACAGGAGCCTGCTTGACAGGCCGGGAAGGGGATGACGGTATTACGCAGCCCGCAAAGGAAACATATGCAGATAAGAAAGGCTGAGCAACATATGCAAACCTCACTGCGGGGAATAGCAAAGAGGATATTTATGATATTCTTGTACGAAGCGAACAATATCGAGGAGCTTTGTGCGGGAAAACCGCATGCAGGGATCTGCGAGGGGGCGGTCAGGTAACTGGCCATTCTACCTTGATGGCCTATAATTTTGGAAGGAAAAAGATGGATTCGAAGAATAATGTAATAAACACAGAACAGGAAAGTATTGCGACATCAATGGATTGTGAGGATGTTGAATTAGTGGAATATTTGCCATATATCTTGCAGGATTTTTATGAAATAGGCTCTTCAGCACAATCACTTGCAAGAATAGTCAAGGAGAACAACGCCAAAGAATCAGTAAAAATAATAGATTTAGGATGCGGAAAGGGAACAGTATTAATAGAATTGGCTCAGCGTGTGAAATCAGAATGCTTAGGAATAGACGGGATAAAAGAGTTTATTGACTATGCAAATGAACAGGTAAGAATGAGAGGGATAACAAACTGTAAATTCAAAGCTGGTGACATAAGAAGAACAGACAAGATACAAGGAAAATATGATTTTATCATTCTTGGGTCAATTGGCCCAGTTTACGGAGATTACTATACAACAATGGAAAAGTTAAAACCATTATTATGCGATGACGGTATCATCATCCTCGATGATGGGTATATCGAAGAAAGAAAAGATTCCACTCATGCGACCATTGGAATAAAGAAAGTGCTGATAGATCAAATAAAGACGGCCGGTATGGAAATTATCAAGGAATATCTCGGGGATGAAATAAGTGATAAAAGTGAATACGAAAAACAGTATCAAGACATAAAAATAAGATGCCATGAATTAATGTTGAAGTATCCAAATAAAAAAGAGCTTTTTGAGGGATATATACGAAAACAGAAAGAAGAGTATCATAATCTTGAAGAAGAGATCACCTGTTCAACAATGCTTATAAAAAGGAAGATTGCCTAACAAATTGCTGCAACTGACGTTTCCCGCTGCTATCGCTCTGGAAAACGTAGCTGAGCACGGCGTTCGGCAAACAAGAGGAGGTAGTATGATTGGGTACTGTGGACTTGACTGTGTACAATGCGAGGCATTTATTGCCACCAAGAACGATGACAACGCGCTCCGTGCCAAAGTCGCCGAAGAATGGTCAAAGCTAAACAATGTTCCAATTAAACCGGAACAAATTAACTGCATAGGATGTAAATCGGTGGGCGTTAAGACATACTTCTGCGATCAACTGTGTGAAATCAGGAAATGTGCTACTGAGAAACTATTCAGCACATGTGCGGACTGTGCTGATTACCCTTGTTCTTTGCTGAATGGGGTATTCGGGTCGGTCCCGCAGGCAAAGGTAACGCTTGATGAACTGAAGAAGTAGTAGGATTGCCGAACAACCGCTTTCACAAAGGAGCACAAAAGCCGGGCGGCCTTATCAATGGCCACTTCATCATTAAACGTGCTTCGAAAACAGTCCGCATCGCTTTTGTGCCCTGTGAAGCGGAGCGTTATGCTCTAGAAAAGAAGGATATTAAAATGTCAGAGTCTGAGTGGACAAAGCAAGGTGGAACGTTTAGTCACAAAAATGCGTGTAAAGAATTTGGTCTGACGGAAAAAGAAATATTTGATGCTCTTAAAGCAGGAAAATTGTAATACCGTCAGAATTGGGCGCATGGTAATCCATATTTTAGAGTACTAAGAAAAGAAGTTGAGGTGTTGGCTAAAGAACTACATGGAGATGACGCATTAAAAGAGCAAGAGATAAAATTTAAATTACAAAAAGTCAGTCGAGAAATTAATAGTATTAAGAGAAAACTTAAATCTTTAGAAAAGCAAAAAGCTGAATTGTTAAAAAATCAAAAAGGCCCAAAAAAATAAACCCGACCAGGCGAAACGCCGCCTGGCCGGTTATCGTGTTATAGCAATGGAAATCATATACAAAGCATACAAACTCAGGCCTTTAAAAGAAAGTGATAAAAACATTAAACTCGGTCTTGGTCTTCATGAAGAAATAAGGCGGAGTTATGGTGCAGACTATCGTATTGTACCAACTCTTACGAAAGAAATGGTTGAGGCATGGTACAAAAATAGTTCTGAATCAGGATTATGGATAATTGAGTATTCTTCAGAACCTATTGGACATTGCGGATTGATAGACGATTTTTTTAGAATAGGTTTCTGGCACCCTAAGTACATGAACAAGGGACATGGTACAATTGTTACTAAAATGGTCTTAACCTATGCATTTGAAAACCTTGGTGTGCAAAAAGTCTCACTTCATGTCTTAGATTATAATATGATCGCCATTCGAAGCTATCAAAAGGCTGGATTCAAATATATACGCCCTCTCGATGAAAAGGTTGAGGTTGCCGGGAAGCTTGAACAAGAAAATCTTATGGAAATCAAAAAGAATAGTTTTTTTAATAACCTTAAAATCGAATTGCTATAACAATGGCTTCACGGAAAGCCTGATGAGACATCGGCTTTCCGTGAAGCCAGGAGTTAATTTATTAAAGAGGAGTTCAGTATACTTCATCATGATGACCGACATTTACCAACACAATTTCTTTGTCTTTTAAATAAAATTCAAGGGTAATTCGGTATGAAATGTTGATAGAAATAGAATGCAGATCTTTCAATTTGCCTTTAAGTCGGTGCAACCTTAGTGATGGATGGTGGGGATCATTTTCCAATATCTTTAGTGTTTTTTCATATTGAGCGATCAGCTCCGGATGCTTTTTTACAAATCGTTTTGCTTTATTAATATAGCTGTCTGTGTATATTAGTTTATAGTTCATTCTGTAATTCTTTTTATGTGGTCTTCGACGCTTTCAGTTACATATTTTCCATTTTGGTAGTCTGCTCTTGTTTCGTGCAAAGCAGCATCAAGTTCACATTCACGTAAGTAATTATATTGTTCCATATCCATAATTACATACTTTTCTTTGCCACGGACAGAAATGATTAATTCTTTTTTACCGGTTAATTTACTTTCAATAACCGATACACCTTTTGTTTTTAATTGATTTGCTGTAATAATATCCATAATAACCTCTTTGATAATACTATATATCGTATTAATTAAAGTGACATTATAAGTATTTTATAGAATTTAGTCAAATATAAAAAATTAACCAAAAGTTCTGCCCGACCCACGACGGCTTCGCCGCGTGGACCGGTAAACTTGCCGTTCGTGCAGAAAGGATAGATCTAATGGTTACACCTAATGCAATTCGAGATAAATTTGGGGATGATTTCCTTGCTGATGATCATACTTACAAATCAGGAATAGATCATCGTTTCACAAAACATTTTTCTGACAGATTCCAA
>JASFHE010000719.1:0-3518 GCA_050123415.1 Desulfobacteraceae bacterium
CACATCATCAGAGGCTATCCTCCCCTGAAAACCCAACGCCCACGTATAATAATGATCATAAGAAATAATCTCGTGTTTCGCCTGTATATGATAATAACCTTTACATTGTCGTAAAGTGACGTTGAAATTCTTCAGAATCTTTTCTATAACTGTTAAACAACTATCAACCCTTGTCCTTCCATTTTCTACTTGTGAAAAACGATCAGTAAATACTTCTGTCTCAAACAGGCAATTAGAATCAGAAGCCTGATAATCTTTTTCATATGTGCCTAATTTCACTTTCCATGGGAGTTCTATGCCTATTGGTGTGAGGGCAATTTTAAGAATCTGCATTATATTTTCCTTGCCTGTAACGATCTGTCCATTATTTAAAAAATCTTCATTGGCCAAATCCTTCAATGCGTCAGTAGCCGATAACTGTATCTCAATCCTGTTGCTAAGTACAGTCCTGTCAAAATTTTCGGGGGAAATAAATCCTGTAAAAATCAAACCATTTCCTGATCCTGCATTTCTATATAGCTCTAATTTCCATTCTTTATAATACGATTCAAATAAAGGATCATAATCCGAAATATCCTCCCGGTCTACTACGAATGAAAAAGATACTTCAGACCCAAAAACAATGTCGGTATTAGATCGGCTAACTTTAGAAGTCTTATAACGAATAGGATTATTTGTTCCTTTTTGAATATAGGTTATCCCGGCATCACCATCTTCTTGTAATAGCTTTACAGTATAATGTTTTGAATCATAAAAATCATAATGCCGATATTCATATTTTTGTATATATGCCATAAATAAATCTAATAATTGTTATAAGCTTCTTCACCTTCTTTGATAAAAAATAGTAATTCGTCACGTGAAATCCTGCATACTAACTGTTCTTTTTTAGAACTTTCATTTTGTAAAGGTATGGGCACAGCAGGGGTAATTTTCTCGCCGCTTGTTAATAGTGCGGGATAAGTATCATTTGGATATCCACCTGGCACGATACCCCCTTTTGCTAAAGGTTGTGCATTTATGGCCTTGATCTGTATTGCCCCCGCAGCTGCTACTGCTGCGGCAGCAATTAAATTAAGCGGAGGTACGGCAGAAGTAAGCGCTTTTGTTACAGCAACAGCTATATTAATATATGCTAAGGCTCGTGATACTTCTTTCTGCTTCCGTGCATACTTTTTATTTATTTCATCAATTTTCCGTTGGTTATCACCTGCCGCTTGTAATTCTCTCTGTTTTGAAGCTGCAAATACATCAGCTACGCTGGAATAGATATCAGATGCAAGAGATGCAAAATGGCTAAATGTTTCAGCGAAACGCTCTCTTTGCATCATATCAAGTTCAGCGACTTGATTATAATATTGCATTGCACTGATCTCCCCGGCAGCCCACATATTTTGCAATTGTATCTTCTGCTGCTCTACAAAATCACCAAATCGCTTAAACTGGTCTTCATTGAGGTTGAAATCACTTACTTTCAAATCAATATCTGAGAGTTCTTTATTTATAAAATTATCAAACTCCCTATTGACATTTTTAAAACTATCTTCTAAGGTATCAATTGCCTTTGCAGAGTCAAGCGCTGACTGTGCTACTTGCTTTGTAATGTCCACTAACTCTTGCTGTGTAGGATTATTTTTTGCCCGTTCAATAGCTTCAAGTTCCTCTAAGCTATTTCGTAACTGTTGTATCCTCGCGTCAGATGGTTCCAACCCCTCAGATATTAATTGTTCTATTGTTTTTTTGTGAAGATCAATAGCGTTACTAGCTTTATCGTAAGATTTACCATATAGGTCGCTTAACGATGTAATAACTCGCATTTGATTTGCAAAATCATCCATGGTATCGATAATATTTTGCGAAATCCCCTGAATACCTCCAGTAGTATTTGGTATATTGCTGCCAGCCGGGCTATCTAAAGCCTGATCGTTAGAAGGTATATCCTGTGGTTTCATAATTTTATCCAGATATTCCTCTAAAGCTGTTTTCGTCGAATCAAGTTGTTTTTCTACAGTTTTTAAGTTTTTTTCTTGTGTGTTTGCCGCATATTCGGAAGCTTTTCCAACTAATCCATAATTATATAGTAAAGACGCTGTGTATTCTTGGAAAAAGGATAACCTTTCGCCTTCTTTTAATACAACTTGTTCTATATGTTGTTCTTCCAATTCCTGCAACTTGGCCTGCGCCGCACGTACCTTAGCCTCACGGATCAGTTCTTGTATATATTCCGTTTTGGCTTTTTTCGCAGCATCGGTATTTATCTTTTCAATGGATAATTCATTATTGTATTGAGGCACTATACGGTTTAATTCATCAATAGCCGCTTTTCGTTGCTCCAGAGTAGCCGCCTCGCTTTGGGCAATCCGATATAATTGGTCTACCTGTGATTTTTGCTTCGCTATGCTGCGTGTAGCTTCGGTATTAATAGCATTCAACGCTTTTTGGGCTTCCGAAACGCCGTTTATACGGTCTTTTAAAATAAGGTATGCCCCCGCAATTGCCGTAATTCCTGCTATAATAGCTCCTGCAGGATTAACCATCATAGCTATTCGTAATACATTAAAAGCCTTGTAAGCTCCTACAAATGCCCTTGTAAGGTTAGGGATAACACTACTGGCAAGAAATCCAAATATTGTCAATAATGGACCGGCTGCAGCAACTACGGCACCAATCCTTATTATTAGCTGTTGTTGTGTATTTGTTAAGCTATTGAACCAGTTTGTTACATTTTCTATTTTATCCGAAAATAATTCTAATAATGGAATAATTGACTGGGAAATTGATTCCCCTAAAACAGTGAGGTTAGCCTTAGCTGTATTTATAGCTTTATTCCATTTAAATTCAGCAGTCTGTGCAGCTTTCTGAATAGCGTAATCTGCAGTACCGGTAGAATATGCCAGTGATTTATAAATGGCAATGTTATCCTCTGCATTCTTGCCCATTATATCCAAAACCCCTGATAATGCCCGAATATTTGGGAACACCTTTGCGAGTGTATCTTCCCCGTATTCTGATTGCAGGTCATTTAAATCCTGCAATGCTTGTATAAGCCCTTTATCACGTATTGTCTTCCGCAAATCAGATGCTGAAGTACCCATTGATTTTAATGCTTCCTCAGCCTGGTTACTGGGTTTTAATACAGAGGCTAATATTTGTCTTAATTGTATTGAAGCAGTAGACGCATCTGTACCTGTCCGTGTCATAGCCGCAATAGAGGCACCTACCTGATCAAATGATACAGAAAGCGCCGAAGCAATCGGCAGTACCATACCCATACTTTGTGCCAGTGCCGGGGCTTCTGCTTTACCTTCCCGAACAGTAGCTACCAATATGTCGCTTGCCTGTGATGCCGATAAAACTTCACTGCCGTAAGCATTCATAGCGGAAGTCAATAAATCAGCAACTGTCTTTGTTTCTCCTAATCCTGATGCCGATAATTTTGCTGACCGTTCAAGGACATCTAAAGCCTCAGCTCCACGCAAACCGGCAGAAGTCACGAAAAATAACGCATCGGCAAGCTC
>JASFHE010000720.1:0-3508 GCA_050123415.1 Desulfobacteraceae bacterium
ATAACGGCTACATTGATGTAAGCAGCTCAGAGGGACAGGGTACTGAAATAACAATCTATTTTCCCGCCACAAGATCCGGTACCGCTCAAAAGAAGGAAGCTCCGGACATAGCTTTTTTTAAGGGAAACGGTGAGAGTATTCTGGTGGTTGATGACATTCAGGATCAAAGGGAAATTGTACTTTCAATGCTCGAAATACTGGGTTATTCGGGTTATGCAGCCGAGAGTGGCGAGGCTGCGATCGAATATTTAAGAGATAATTCAGCGGATTTGATTTTGCTCGATATGATAATGGACCCTGGCATCGACGGTCTTGATACATATGAAAAGGTGCAGGAACTGCATCCCGGCCAGAAGGCAATAATTACGAGCGGTTTCTCGGAAACAGACCGGGTGAAAAAAGCGCAGAAACTTGGAGCAGGTCAATATTTGAAGAAACCCTACACAATCAATAAATTAGGTAAAGCAATTAAAGAAGAATTGAGAAAAAATAAAATCTATTAGGGTTAATATACCATACCAACTTATTATATCTTCAACTAAATTATCTATATTCATCCCAAAAAAATTCCCGTACACCCGAAATACATTTCCCCAAATTTCCTGAAAGAATCTGTCAAGTTTTATTCACCTGATGACGATCAAGTATTGGGTAGCACTGCATTTTATTGGATCCGAATAATTAACCAATGCTGTCTTAAACCGCAGTTATTCTTAAAAAATAAAAAGGATTGGCAAAGATGTTTATAAATTCAAAAAAGAATATACCTTCAAGACCTATGGGGGGTTATTCAAAAGACGCTATCAAAAAAATGGCCGTCCTTTTTACTGATATTGTAGGTTCGTCTAAATTCTTCAAATTAAAAGGAGATATAGAAGGTAGAAAGATGCTTAAAATGCATCAGGATCTGGCATCTCTACCAATAAACGAATTTGGTGGGAATGTTGTAAAAATGCTGGGCGATTCTGTTATGGCCTATTTTCTCAATCCGGAAGACGCGCTTAAATCGGCAATAAAAATACAGCAAAAATTCCAGGCCTTTAATGCCGGTAAAAATGGTAAAGATGAAATACATATACGGCTATGTGTTCATTACGGAGATGGTATTGTTGATGAGGGAGATATTTTTGGTGATGTTGTCAACATGGCGGCAAAATTTTTGCCATTTGCTTCCGGGGATGAAATTCTCGTATCCAGTGAACTTCATTCGACCATAAGAAATATTCCTCTTGTCAGGTTTGAAAATTTTACTGTACCAATGAACAGCAATAATGTCCTTAATGACCTGCAGCTTCTAAAAGTAATCTGGGACAGCCGGATTGAACTTGATCCAACAATGAAGACACTTATTCATCTCAGACCCGTGTTCAATCTGGGAAGCAAGCGTTTTGAAAATAACTGGAACAAGGTAATCGCGGAAAAGAGCAGATTCTGGTCCGCCAATACAGTTGAAAAAGAGCAGATTAACAACGATCGTTCCATAAGCCTTATTGTCAGGCGAACGGGAATTGCATGGGAAATAGCAAAACATGTCACCGCTCATCTCCAGACGAATATGGGACAGGAAGCCAATCTTTGCCTGCCGCTTCAAATCATAATTGATACGGGGGCATTTTTAAGGGCGGGAAGAGTATCTTTAAATAGCCTTAATGTAGACTGGAACCGGATTGAGCCGGGAGAAGTCTATATATCCGAGACTGCCTACCATCTGCTGAATAAAGAAGGAGTTTCGAATATCAATCTGAAGAGCGGGAAGGGGTACGGCGGATACTTCATGGTATCTCAGTCTAAAGACAGCCGGACCACGGATAATTTTTTCAGATACCAGCATGCACTTATTAGCGGTGACCATACTCCATGCTTTTATTGCGGAAATCAGTCACATAGCACAATGAACTGCCCCTCAAAGATGATTACCGAATTAACAGGCTATGTAGAAAAACTTGGATACATGACACTTGAAAACATAAACAGTATATTTCTCAGTTATCTCCAGGTTGCACAGAATGACCTGAGTAATATCGAGTCAATGAATAAAAACAGTCCTGTATATGCCGCACATAATGCCTTTTATGAACTTAAAAGCACATATCAATTGAGACTCTTCAGAACCATCTGGAATACAAAGGAAGATCACTGGAACAGGATAAGGATAAGCGCTGAAGAGAACGACAGGGGTGGCTTACTCTGGATCGGGCTTGATTGTCTGAGGGTTTCAAACCTGGAACAGGTAGAATCAATTATCAATGGCGAAATTAAGAAAAAAAATACTGATTACAAGGTATATTGTCTTGCAGGCCTTATGTATATTGAAAGGAACCAGTTAAGGGCAGCAAGTTCAATGCTTAAAAAAGCTCTTGATCTGGCAGTCCGGACCCCGGAAAAGATATATATTATTTTCCTTCGATACAGGATACACACCCTTTTAAACGAATCCAGCAAGGCCAGAGAAATGCTGCGAAAAATCCTGAAACTTTCGCCACATTGTACAGAAGCCACTTATCTTGATATTGTATCCAAATTCAGTAACAGAAATATGAGTTCAGCTGTCGATCAGCTTATCAAACTTATCAGGAAGAACAGGGATTATTACATTATTTCTCTAATCGATCCCGACCTCTCAGACTACCATAAAAAGATTTCAGAAAACCTCGATTACCTGTTGATTGATGCCAGGGACAAGGCACATAAATTATTGCCGAATGCCAAAGAAGAAGTAGCTGAACTTGAAAAAATAATGGGAAAAGATGCCGAGGAAATTATCGAAGCAAATACACAGATTTCCAAAATGGAACAATCCATTCAAAGCAACAGCTATTTCGGATACCTTGATGTCATACATTACAGTGAAGATATCTTTAACCTGGGAAACAGGATTGTCAAGGGACGCGAGGTAAAACTTGCCAGGATAGAGAATCAGATAAAGGATTTAATCGAACGGTGCAGGAATTATATTCAAGTACTGCCCTATGCATTTATGATCAGGCCTGCAATACAAAAATTAAGAATAATAGAAAACAGCGTCGATAGTACCCGCGAAAAAATAAAACATCAGGGGGCTAAAGAGTTCAAGGATACTTTGAATATGCTGAAGGACTACTCTGCGGAATTGATAACGCTGGAGCAGAAATTAATACGGAAGGATGCTCAGGCACAATTTCTTGGTTTTTTAATAAAATTTCTGAAGAAAAATCTTTTTTTTCAATCAGCAAACCTGTTAATTGGTTTGATCTTACCGCCTATATTGATTCATTATCTGAACCTGATGATTCCGGAGTTAAAGCTTTCTGAAAGCGGAATGTGGCATTACCAGAAAATACTTATGATCCTGGGCGGGCTGACAGGTATAATATTATCAAGTCTTACATCACAGAAAAAATCGAAGTAGGTTACATTACCAGTAATGCTGTTTCCTGTACATATTGGGCTGAAAAAAAGGCCTCCTTCCCCGAAAACATATTACAGTTCGCAAAGATATGATCAGCCAGTTCTCTTTATAGTATCAACT
>JASFHE010000721.1:0-3505 GCA_050123415.1 Desulfobacteraceae bacterium
CTCGGACGGCTCGTATAAAGGAGGAGATAACGATGAAACTTCCATCTGAAGCATCTCTATTGCGAATATTCATTGGCGAAAGCGACAAGCTCCGCGGCAGACCTCTTTGTGAAGTTATCGTGGAAAAAGCCCGAGAGAAGGGTCTGGCGGGAGCCACGGTATTAAGAGGATTTCTTGGCTTCGGGGCCAACAGCCGGATACATACGTCCAAAGTATTAAGGCTTTCGGAAGATCTTCCGCTTGTCATTGAAATTGTAGATGAAGAAGAAAAGATTAATACCTTACTTCCTGAACTGGACAAGATAATAGGCGAGGGACTGATAACACTGGAAAAGGTTCGGGTTATAGCCTACCGACACAGTCCCAGGGCTTGATAGGTTACGTTACTGAGTTGACAAAACATCAATGTTAGGATACACAATAACACGTTTTACTTCCGTTTTATACTTACCCGTTCCATTGTTTTTAGTAACACACTTCTTCGTTAAGGAGGTAATTGAATGTCAACATCTTTGATCATCGCAATCGCGTATTTCCTTATCCTCAGCCTCGGTACAAGTTTTTTTCTGGGTAGAAAAGTAAAATCAGGCAGCGACCTGGTAACAGGCAGCAGTAAACTGGCCTGGCCCCTTGTTACTGCGGCCTTTGTCCTCGCACCCCTTGGGAGCGGACATACCTTTTCCCTGTGGGAGGCCCAGGCCGGTTTAGGGGCCTCTGTCTTATGGTGGGGAATAATAGGAGGCGGCATCTTTGTGCCCCTGTTTTTACTCTGGTTCGGCCCCTGGTTCCGCCAGTTGAAGGTCCAGACCTTTCCTCAGGGGATGGGAAAAATATTCGGAGAGGATATCGGATGGCTGATAGCTGCGGTTTTTCCCGTTCAGCTGATCGGTATCTGTATTTCAGAAGTACTGGCGACAGCTGCCGCTTTCTGGACTCTGGGAGGTGAAGCAATTTCCTATTCAGCCTGTACATGGATAGCTGTGGGCTTTACAATCATCTATATCGTTGTTGCAGGTCTTATGCAGGTGGCCTGGATGAATATGTTCAACGCAATCATGCTTATCCTGGGTTCATTCTCGGCTGTTATTGCCACCAGTTTCTGGCTTGCAGGAAATGGAGGCTGGGAAGCTGTGGCCCAGACTTACGCAGCAGAGGGTATGCCCTGGAAGACAAGTATAACGAATTTTTCTCCGGATGTTATCTTCGGTTGGATATTACCCTGCATTGTTCTTGTGGTATTTATGTGCAGCGCTTCCCAGGCCCAGTATCAGCCCATGCTGCTTGCCAAATCCGATTCTGATGTCAGAAAGGGACTGTTTTTTGCATCCTTTGTAAACAGCATGGTTACATACCCGTGGGTTATTCTCGGGCTTGTCGGTATGTCCATTCCTGTTGTGGCCGCAGCCGGCGCCAAACTTTGTGTACCCAAATTGGCATTAATGGCCCTTCCGCCCTGGATGGTTGGTATCCTGATGATATCGCTTCTTTCTGCAACCCTTTCTACCACTTCACAGCTGATACTGGCATCATCTCATATGATTGTTCATGACATCTTCAAGAAGGCGGTCAATCCAAAAATGAGTGATAAAACCTTTCTGATACTCACCAGGGCAATGATTTTTGTTTGTGCAGCACTGGTGCTTATTCCGGCTTTAAGAATAGGAAAACAGACTATAATGGGAATCTTCTTCTGGACATTCGCCTTTGGGATACCGGTATTCGGTGTCTATTTAATCGGGATGCTTTGGAAAGTCAGCAAGGTTGCAGTATGGATAACCATGATAGCGGGATATGGCGCAAATTTTCTGTGGACATTTGCCCCGGACCTTATCACATTGCCTCCACAGATGCAGTCAAACCCGGCAGTATACGCAACAATCTCGGCCACGGTTATCTTTGGTATCGTTCTGAACCTTATCCTGCCTGGAAAACCCGGGTACCTGCGTCAGATGAAGGCGGCAGAACAGAGTTAAAATATTACTGCATAAAACATACGGATATATCTTAAAAAAGGAGACAAAAAATGGCATGGCCCTGGAAAATTCTACTGTTTCAGTTATTAACGACAATGGGAGTAGCCCTTATAATCTACATTATCTGGAGACTTACCCATCCCGGTAAAAAATGGTAAAACCGTGAACTAAAGGAATAAGGAGAAACAGAAATGACTACAACTACATTAGGTCCGGAGATCGCTATTTACTTATGCTCAATTATGGTAGCCCTTGGCGTTATTATAGTGGCAGGTCTGATCAGACAAAAATTAAATAAAAATAAAAGTTAATACTTTATTATATAGAAACATTTTTAAAAGGATACTTCAGGGATTATTTTCACATCTGTTGTATCCTTTTTTTGTTTTTAGAAATGCCTTCTGCATAAATTTTTTATGTGATAAAATTAAAGACCTTGTATCCAGGGAAGCAATAAGCAATCTTAATTCAGCAGCAGGAAAAGAAATTAACTGAGGTATCCGACTTGAGAACGCAATAACAAAGTGGCTTTCGGAGAATAAATAGATCACATGAACAACGTACTGATAGCACTGGGATTGACAGTATTTGCGGGCATGGCAACCGGAATTGGCAGTGCCATAGCTTTTTTTGCAAAACGGAGCAACTACAGGTTTCTCTCGGTTGCAACAGGTTTTTCCGCCGGTGTAATGCTTTATGTTTCATTTGTTGAAATATTTTTTAAAGGGCTTGAAACACTTGTGGCCCAGTACGGGGAAAGAGCGGGAAACTGGATAAATGCGGCCTCTTTCTTTGGCGGGATACTCCTGATAGGCATCATTGACAAAATGATACCCGCTGCGGAAAATCCCCATGAAGTTCACTCAGAAATGGAAAAGACCTATGTGAGGGACCCATCAGCGCCAGAACCCGATTATAATGAGATACCGGGAGATCCCTTATCAAAGGAAAGTAACGGAATACATGACCATAGCCCCGGCCACACCAAACTCATGCGAATGGGGTTATTTACCGCCCTTGCCATTGCAATCCATAATTTCCCGGAAGGCCTTGCCACATTTCTTGCGGCTTTGCAAGACCCGACCCTTGGCATTGCAATTGCTATTGCTATCGCCCTTCATAATATACCTGAGGGCATCAGTGTATCTGTCCCTATTTTCTATGCAACAGGCAACAGAAAAAAGGCCTTTATACTTTCATTATTAAGCGGACTGGCTGAACCTGTTGGCGCTATTTCCGCTTATCTGGTTCTTCGTTTCTTCTGGGGCTGGCAGACAGCCTTAATTCCGCAGAGTTTTATGGGGATAATGTTCGGCGGTGTAGCAGGTATTATGGTTTATATCAGCCTGGATGAACTTTTGCCTACAAGCCGGGCATACGGTAAAGGGCATGACTGCATTCTTGGACTGATTAGTGGAATGGCCGTTATGGCTTTAAGTTTACTTATGTTTAAGTAATACATAATAAATTGTATCAACAACACGTATTATTCCGCAGAATATCCTTAACTTTTTTTAAACAGTTTGCCTGAT
>JASFHE010000722.1:0-3505 GCA_050123415.1 Desulfobacteraceae bacterium
TGCCACCCAGGGCCCGGTCTGTACATCTCCTCCGGCAAATACTCCTTCCTTCCCGGTATAATAGGATACCGGGTCTACTTCCACGGTTCCCCATTTTGATATGTTCAGGTTTTCTTCATCAACAAAGGCGGAAAGATCGGGCGTTTGTCCGATAGCCGCTATAACCTGGTCTGTTTCAAGGTCATACTCACTTCCCGGTACTGGTACCGGTCTTCTCCTTCCTGATGAATCCGGTTCTCCCATCTCCATTTTAATACATCTAAGTCCTGTTACCCTGCCGTTTGTTGTAATTATTTCCTGTGGAGCTGATAGATAATCGATTTTGACACCTTCATCCTCGGCAGCCTGTATCTCTTCTTCCCATGCCGGCATCTCCTTTCTTGTCCTGCGGTAGATGATGTTTACTTCCTCAGCGCCCAGCCTGATCACTGATCTTGAAACATCTATGGCAACATTCCCGCCGCCGACAATAGCAACCTTTTTGCCCACCGGTACCTTTCCATTAAGATTAACTTCACGAAGAAAATCTACCCCCTGCTGTACACCATCAGCCTTTTCACCCGGGATACCAAGGTCGATGCCTTTGTGTGCGCCTATTGCCAGATATACCGCGCTGTATCCGTCACCAAGCAGCCCATCCACCGTAATATCTTTACCCAGTGCTGTATTTGTTTTAATCTCAACACCAAGATTGGTTATTATTTCTATCTCCTGATCAAGTATATTGCCGGGCAGTCTGTGATCCGGTATGCCTGCCCTCAGCATTCCCCCTGCTTCGGGCAGGGCCTCGTATATGGTTGATAAAAGACCCTTCCTTGCAAGATGATATGCTGCCGAAAGACCGGCAGGACCTGAGCCGACTATAGCCACTTTTTCTTTTCTTTTCGGGAGACATTCAATTTCAATTTCCCTGGGATCAAACTTGTCAGCAGCAAGCCTTTTCAGGTTCCTTATTGCCACAGGCGCGTCAACTTCGCATCTGCGGCAGGCATCCTCGCAGCCGTGGGGACATATTCTGCCAAGTACACCCGGAAGAGGCAGGTCTTCCATAATAATGTTTAAGGCTTCTTTATATTTCCCCTGTCCTACCATCTGTACATACCCCTGCACATTTATTCCTGCCGGACAGGCAAGCCGGCATGGTGCTTTATCCATTTTCTTAATTGCATAAGCCCCCGGTATTGCCTGCGGGTAAAGCCTGGATGTTGCTTTTTTTGATGAAAGGCCCCAGTCGTATTCATTTTCAAGCGTTACAGGGCACACCGCAGCGCATTCACCACATCCGGTACATTTGTTTATATCAATATATCTCGCTTCCTGTCTTACCCTGGCTGTAAAGTTCCCCTTCATTCCGTCGATCTCAAGGAGTTCCGTACCAGTTAAAAGCTCTATGTTCAGGTGCCGGCCGACCTCGACCAGTTTCGGCGAGATGATTCACATCGCGCAGTCGTTGGTCGGAAATGTCTTGTCAAGCTGAGACATCAGTCCGCCTATTGCGGATGATTTTTCAACCAGGTAGACATAGTAACCGGAATTTGCCAGATCCAGCGCTGACTGCATACCGGTAATTCCGCCGCCGACTATCATAACTGAGCCTGATAATTTTTTGCTGTTGTTTCCGGACATAGTATCCTTCCTGTCTGTTACCCTTATTCAAATAAATTGATCCTGAACTTCAACCAGTAGAACCTTAATCAGGTCTTTATAATCCTGCCTCATCAAGTATTCTTGGAACCTTGTCTTCCCAGCCTGCCGTGGAAATCATTGCACCTGCCATATCAATTTCCTTAAGCTGGCCTATAAGTTCTGCAGCTATATTAATGCACTGTTTCTGTTTGTCGGGTGCCTTCTGTATTCCTCTGATCATTTCCGGGGGTATTGAGATGTTTTTCATATTTCTGTCTATATACCTGGCCATACCCGCAGATTTTAAAAGAAGGACTGTAGGAATTAATGCAACATCCATATCCTTAATGCGCCTTACAAACTGTCTGAAATTGTGGATGTCAAATATCGGGTTTGTAATGAGAAATTCAACACCATTGTCAATCTTCTTTTTGATGGCTTCCAGTTCAAGTTCGAGAAGACCTCCGGGTGCATTTGTGTCTATAAGAGATCCCATAAAAAAATCCGGCGCGCCCGTTAACTCTATCCCGGCCAGGTCTTTGCCGTTTTGAAGTGTCTTTATGGTCTCTATAAGTTCGAGCGAATCAAGATCATTAACCGCTCTTGCCTTGGGATGGTCACCAAAGTGAATGTCTTCACCCTGCACAGCCATTATATTTGGTATGCCGAGCGCTCCTGCTGTCAATATATCTGCCTGCAGAGCAAGTCTGTTCCTGTCTCTGCTGCAGACCTGATACACTGTCTCATGACCTTCATTCTGCAGGTACGCGCATCCTCCGAGTGACCCCGCCTTCATGACGGCATTAGCCATCTCGGGAACTACAAAGGCATCAACTCTTCCCTTAACTAGGTTTGCGTTTTTTTGGAAGGACGAAAAATCAGCACCTTTCGGGGGTTCAAATTCTTCAATAACTACAAACTGACCGGACTTGATCTTATTTTTCAAGGACATCTTATGCGCCTCCAGGTTATTGAGACAGGCCGTTTATCGCATTTGAAACGGCCATCTCCAGATCATCAATTCCAAATGATTTAATATGATAATAGAATATCTTCTGCTGCCTGATCTTACTTTCCAGCTCAGGAGTATTACTTTCCGCGCAGATTATAACAGGCAGATCCTTTTCAATCCCTTTTATTACGGAGATAAATCCGCAGTCATCCTCAAGAAGGGCTGCATCAATGACAAGGGCATCCACTCTTCCTTCCTGAAGTGTGAGAAGTGTTTCCTTTAAGCTGTCAACTTTGATGAGTCTGATTCCATGCTTCTCAAGAAAAGGAGAGAGTTCCCCGGAAGTTGTTTCCAGCGGTTCTGAAAAAAGCACTATTTTTTCTTTCTCCATAAGCCCGTAACTTATATTTTGTTTTAAAAATCGGATACGTAAATATGAGTAAAGATAGTTCAGAACTTCAGGTTTGCCGGTGATAAAAATCCATCTATCCTGTTATAAAGCAAGTGTTATGCCTTTACCGGGCCGAATGGTGATTAAATAGATAAAACAGAGAGTTATATAATGTTTATCTGAGCGCTGCTCAAGCATATCCCGGGTAAAAATGTAGCAAAATGTGGAATTATTGCTCTTATCTTATTGATAAAAGGGATAAAAAATACTCAAAGAGGCGGACAGCCTCATATGGGGCAAAAATACCCATTTTATATCAAGCGTATGATACATCAAAATTCATCCGGTGTTTTTATGGTAACGGCCTATAGTTGACTTGTATGGATTTTGCATTTATTATGTCCCTCAGAATACAGAAACAACAGTAACAAACCAGAGATAAAAAGATGAATATGGCATATCACACTACAATGATAAACAGAAGATCAGACAGGCGCAGGTCCGAATTGGCCTGGTATTTCTGCTGGTCTGCAGGT
>JASFHE010000723.1:0-3499 GCA_050123415.1 Desulfobacteraceae bacterium
CCTTGCAATTGCAGTTTCAATGACTTCATCAAAGGCAGCAGATCTGTGGCTGATTTCTGTAATGGACATCCCCGATCCTTTAAAATCAAGGAACTCTTCTTTTATCTCCTCAAGAACTGGCAGCGGCAATGCCGATGGTCCAGCGTTAAAATTAAATATTCTTTTTGTCATCTGTATCTCCTTCAAATATCATACTATAATTTTTTAAGCATTTCCTTTACTGCGTTCAGCCCGGCAGGATCTTTTTCAAACGGGGGCCTGCCTTCAAGGTCTGCTTCAATAATTTCTCCTGCAAATGGTATATAGCCTAAAAAGTCAAAGTCCGGCATATATTTTGAGAAAAATTCCTTATCTTTTTCGCTTCGTATCTTGTTACCGACAAAACTTAATTTTTTAATACCTATATCATCCGCGAGCTGCAGTATGTGATGAGCGGTCTCAACACTTCTTCTTCCCGGTTCAACTACAACAATGAGCCTGTCAACCGCCATGGCAGTTCCCCTGCCAAGGTGTTCAAGACCTGCTTCCATATCAAGAACAACAGCCTCATCTCTTGCCAGAACAATGTGCCTTACAAGGGCCTTAAGCATTGTACTCTCCGGGCAGATACATCCGCTTCCGCCTGTTTTTACACCTCCCAGGACCATCAGCTTGATATTATCAAGCTTTATTGATAATTTTTCCGGCAGGTCATCGACCTTCGGGTTCAGCTTAAAAAATGAACCCATTGTGCCTGTTTTTGCCTCGGTCCTCTCTTCAATGATTTCCTTCATTTCAGAGATGGGAGTTATTTCAGCATCTTTTTCAACCCCGAGTGCCTGAGCGAGGTTAGCATCAGGATCAGCATCAATAGCCAGCACTTTTTTACCGTTTTCGGCAAGGGCCTTGATCAGGAAAGATGAGAATGTTGTTTTTCCCACTCCTCCCTTTCCACTTACTGCAATCTTCATAAGTTATCCTCATATTGGAGTTAAAGAGATAGAAATATATAATAATGATTATTTATTTCAAGCAATAATTAGTTATATTCTAAAATAGTGTCATAATAATGTCAAAAATGTCAGGAATTTGTCACAAATACTATATCTAAAATAGCATTTTTTTATGTCTGAATCGGCTAACACATTGAAAAAACAGGTTAAAAAAATAATTAAAAAATATTCAGGTTTTGGCACGTTGTTTGCTTTTTCATAAAGTCAATTCAATAGATGCTTCTCGGGTGCGCGTGAATCTTTTCTGCTGTGCTACTCAACTAAAAATAAGAGGAGAATCGCACTCGGAAAATAACGGCTTCTTGGGAAGCATTATATTGAAACTAAAAAATAAGGACATTTCAATGTCCTTTTTTTTGGAGCCTGAATCATCATTTTCTCAAATCTGTTATTTTTCTTGACATACCTACGTGGGTCTGCAATTTAATCCTGATATTTTTTACTACATACTATCTAAAAGACAGGAACTATATATAATGCCCGATAATAACGATGTCCATCGACTTGAATATAATGGAAAAGAGATAATAATACTCGGAACAGCACATGTTTCTCAGAAAAGTGTGGATCTTGTTCGTGATACTATTGAAGCGGAAAAACCTGATACGGTTTGTGTTGAACTGTGTGATTCAAGGTTTCAGGCCCTTACCCAGAAACAGAAATGGCAGGATACGGATTTACTCAAGGTAATAAAGGAAAAGAAAGCAACTCTCCTCCTTGCCAACTTCATGCTTTCATCAATTCAAAGAAAGATAGGTAAAAAGCTCGGTATAAAACCCGGCGAAGAAATGGCCCAGGCTATAAGATCAGCTAAAGAAGCTGATTCCAAAATTCACCTTGCTGACAGGGATATAAGGACAACCCTTTCACGGGCATGGAAGTCAATTACACTCTGGGAAAAAGTAAAATTAATGGCGCAGTTTGTCGCATCCTCTTTTGGTGCAGATGAAATAAGCGAAGAAGAGGTTGAAGAGCTCAAGAATAAAGATATGCTCGAAACTTTACTCACTGAGATAGGAGAGTCTCAGCCGCAATTAAAAAAGATATTGATTGATGAAAGAGACCAGTATCTTACCGAAAAAATACGAACTGCCCCCTGTGAAAAGATTGTTGCAGTTGTCGGTGCCGGACATGTCCCGGGAATAAAGGCCGGATGGAATAGTGATATCGATATGGAGGAGCTTGAAAAGCAACCTCCAAAAGGAAATCTGGGGTCAACATTAAAATGGGGAATACCAATATTAATAGTCGTTCTTATTATTGCAGGATTCTATATATTCGGGATTGAAGCAGCAAAAGAAATGGTAAAAACCTGGGTTATCGCAAACATGCTGTGTGCAGGAGTTGGTGCAGCCCTTGCTTTTGCTCATCCTGTTACTATTATTACAGCTGCTGTTGCATCTCCAATTACTTCTCTTAACCCGATGATTGGTGCCGGTTTTGTTGCCGGAGCAGTACAAATATTTATCAGTAAGCCAAAGGTGAGAGATTTTGAGTCCCTGCCTGATGATATTACATCCATTAAAGGCTTTTGGAAGAACAAAATAACAAAGATACTGCTCGTAGTGGCATTTACCAATTTGGGCAGTTCAGCCGGTGCTATTTATTCTTTTTTTGTTCTTGGCAGTAAAGTGAAAATTATTGCTGTTACAGGTGTGATTATTCTTATTGTAATTACATCTATAGCTTCTCTCTTTTCTAAGAAATCAATACAGAAATAAATAACTGTTCAACAAAAAATAACCCGGTCCCATTTAGAAAAACGAAACAGGGTTTTTTGTCGTTATTCTGCTATATCCGGATTTTTGCCATTTTGTTCAGTTCACGGTTTTAAAGTTACCCTTTCTGGCTAATAAAACTCCTCAGTTCTTTGCTGAATTCCTGAATAAACGGATTCCAGATATTCTCAACATGGTCCCAGAAAAGGTGCTGGGCAAGTACGAACCTGTTATGTGTTGATCCTGCATTTTTCATTTTATTATCCCAGGATTCCTGGATAACCCTCAGCCTTTCTTTCTGCTCTTCATTTCTTGCGCCATTAATTATTTTGTTGATCATTTTTCTTTTTTCTATTTCAAACGCAAAACGATTTTCATTGAAAAGTTTATGAAGTCTTTCATGTTGTGCTATAGCATTTTTGTTAACAGTCTCCCGCTCTTCCTCCCAGTTGAATTTTTCCATTTCCAAATCTCCGTATGAATAGATCAAACATGAGTCCCTCTCTGCTCCACTTGCAGTTCAATCAGTTTGAAATTAATAATAAATATATATACTTTTATCCCTGATTATGTCAATATCGAATACAATATATTGTGACAAAAATGGATTGAGGTAGAATTTATTGTGTGTTTATCTTGTTCTTTAGCTGAATTTACTGTTTGTATGATGGTAATAAGACCCGTTTTTTTGGATTGATTCATCTTTTTAAACCACTACCTATGGTAGTGGTACGATAAAAAGGTTTAACCGTGAAAGTAATTAGATAAAATATACCTCCCTGAAGGGTA
>JASFHE010000724.1:0-3495 GCA_050123415.1 Desulfobacteraceae bacterium
GCCACTACATAGAGCATTGTAGGCGTATCAAAATTAACGCAGCCAATATTCATCCCATTTAACTTCAGCTTGAAAATTGCACTGAAAGTGGCCAGCAGGATCAAAAGAGTAAAAAGTACTACTATCACCTTGGTAAGCCGCTCGAGAATATGGTAACGGCCTGTTATCAGAATCACTGCGGAAAGCAGAAGAAGGACACCATTGTCCACCAGAACTCCGACCGAATATCCCAGTACTGCATTGATCAAAGCAGTTGTTACAAGTCCTATGGCTGCAACAATAAACACCATGCTCAATATCTGGGACAGGCCGAACAGCCAGAGGGTCCAGCGGCCGAAGCTTATATAGCTGTCCACAAGTGAATGACCTGTAGAAGCGGCAAACTCGTTACCGAATCGAAGGGCAGGGTACTTGAGCAGACAGAAAAAAAGTATGAATGGAATCATAGCCAGACCGTAAACTGCTCCTGCACGTGTCGCATAGACCAGATGTGATACTCCGACCGCAGCAGCGGTATACAGGATTCCCGGTCCGAGTATAGCCAGAAGATTTCGATTTGAATTGTTCATAATCTTCTTTCCTTTATTTTAAGACTCAGGGGCAGCCAGCACAGTCTCCATTAAATTTTTTTCTCTACACAGTCTTCCGGGCCGCAGCTTTAGTAAAGACTGGACTGGAAAGGCCGGCAGAGCGAAAAAAAGGGGCTCCCTCTCCCCTAACCCCTCCCGAACAGGGAGAGGGAGCTTTTGGCAGGGACAGCTGCACAAAATGACTGTGCTTTACTTTAAAAAACCTGATTACTCAGGTGATTTTCTTTTTTTCCTTTTCCACTTAACCGGGCAGTATTGCCCCCTGTTTTTTAAGACTGGACTGTAGAGCTTTTATGTCAATCTTTCTTAGATCCACACCACTGTTTATTGCCTGTGCAGCAGCGATACCCGCTGCTTGCCCAAAGGCGATGCAGTGGGGTATCAGGTTGAAATATTCGTTGACAATAGCTTCTGATGCGAATGCTCGACATGCAACCAGCATATTATTGACATTACGCGGTATCATGCAACGATAGGGCATGTATGTTACAGGATATTTTATTGAATTTTTGCCACGATCCACATCAGGGAATATAGCAATGGTGTCTTCAAAAGGCTTGTCTGTGTTCATGTCTTTTTCGCTTACTACATACTCCCCGACAACCCGTCTGGCGCCACGAGTGCCGAGTTGGGGATTGGAAAGCACGATGAAACTGTTTTCAAACCCGGGAATATTCTTTTTGTAAAAATCATGTGTTATCAACATTTCTTTTCGACCTAAAAACTCTACCCTGGTAAGTTCCTCAACATCTACCTGGCTGGAATTGGCATAACGGGGAAAACACCAGACTACATGCTCCTGGTTCTTTAGATTGCTGGTGATAAATCCGGGATGGCCTCCAAGTTTTCTGATTTCACGCATTTTATCGGTAAGTTCTTTAGGATTGGAGTTTTTATAATCCTGATATTTTTTCAGGTCAACGTTGTCCATCCAGTAGGAAAATGAAAGGTTTGAAATCCTCATGGTTCGCTTAATATCACTGTTAGAATCTGCTCCGGCATAGGGCAGCAGGTCACCATCGCCCGTGGAATCGATAACAACCTTCGCCAGAACTGCCTGCCTTCCGGATTTGCTTTCAAAGATAACACCCTTTACCTGGTTGCTATCCATAACCGGTTCCGTGCCCCAGGCGTGGAGATAGGTCTTTACGCCGGCTTCTTCAACCATATCCTGAAGTATACATTTTGATATCTCGGCATCAATGTGAACAGAGTATATTACTTTTTTTTCGCGTATGTTAAAAAAAGAACGGTTCTGGTAATAATCAACAAGTTTTTTATCATCCGAACCCCAGTGTTCCTCTTTCGGGTAATCAGCAGCTTCCCTGACATTCAGCCTGTCTATCCACTCCTGAGTTATACCTGCAATTTGCTGTTTGCCACTGAAGTCGCTCAGGTTCGGGATAATGGTAACCAGCCCTCCGGTGCCCATGCCTCCCAGGTGTTCATATCTTTCAATAAGTACCGTATCAGCGCCGCTTCTTGCTGCCGCTACAGCCGCCCCGATCCCTCCGGGTCCTCCGCCAACAACCACAACATCAGCTGTGCGGAGCACCTTTGTCTCACGTGCAGCTTCTTTTATTGTTTTACCCGATATTCCGGTAGATTCTGCTGCTGCCGATCCAGGAAGCGCCATACCTCCTGCACCGATTGCAAGGGCCGCTGCCCCTTTTAGGGCTGTATTCCTTACAAACTCCCTTCGGGTTATTCCGTTTTTAACTTCTTTTGATGATTTCATGGCTAACTCTCCTCCTAAAAAAACGCTGATAAAAACAATTATTTCATTAACCTGGTAGAACTACGCCCTGTTTCTTGAGGGTGCTCTGTAATGTCTTAATATCGACCTTCCTGACATCGACACCACTGTTTATGGACATTGCTGCGGCAGCACCGGCAGCCTGTCCAAGGGCAACACAATGGTGTATTAAATTAAAAGCGTCATTGATAACTGCATCTGATGAGAAGGCACGGCAGGCAACAAGCATATTGTCAACATTTCTCGGTATCAGACAGCGGTAGGGCATGTGCATTAAAGGATTTTTTTCATCAATATTAGGGAATATTGCAATGGTGTCCTCAAAAGGATCCTTTGCTTTCATGTCTTTTTTCGTGACAACATAATCTCCGACAACCCGTCTTCCGCCGCGGGTACCGAGCTGAGAATTGGAAAGCACGATAAAGCTGTTTTCAAAGCCTGGAATATTCTTCTTGTAAAAATCGTGTGTTATCAGCATCTCTTTACGGCCTAAAAACTCGACCCGTGTAAGCTCCTCAACATCATACTGGCAGGTATTAGCATAGCGGGGGAAGCACCAGACCACATTCTCCTGGTTTTTCAGGTTGCTGGTCATAAATCCCGGGGTTCCGCCAAGCTTTTTAACATCGCGCATCTTTTCGGCCAGTTCTTTGGCATTGGATTTTTTATAATCCTGGTATTTTTTCAGATTAACGTTATCTATCCAGTAGGAGAAGGAGAGGTTTGCTATCCTCATGGTGCGCTCGATGTGGGTCTCAAAGTCTGCCCCTGCATAGGGTAACAGGTCCCCATCACCAGTGGAGTCGATGACAACCTTTGCGAGAACTGCCTGTCTGCCTGATTTGCTCTCAAATATAACACCCCTGGCCTTGTTGCCAGCCATTACGGGCTCAGTCCCCCAGGAATGGAGATATGTCTTCACTCCCGCTTCTTCCATCATGTCCTGAAATAAACACTTTGATATCTCTGCATCGATGTGTGCAGAATATCCTACCCTGTTGCCTGTTGCATAAAAAAAGGAACGGTTTTTATAATAGTCAACAAGGTCTTTATCGGTTGAACCCCAGTGTTCCTTTTTCGGGTAATCAGCACCATCTCTTTTCTCCAGCCTCTCTATCCACTCCTGGGTAATACCGGCAATCACCTGTT
>JASFHE010000725.1:0-3492 GCA_050123415.1 Desulfobacteraceae bacterium
TATTATCAATTATGTTTAGAATATGAAGATAATCACTAACACAGTAATCAAGGCGACTGGGCAAGCATCTTGCCAAGCGCCGGCTGAGTAGGCCAGCGCCTTATCACAAATGTTATGAGGCTATCATGAAAGAACAATTAAAAGAGTTCATAAAACAGAATAAAAAAATATGTTGGGAAGCTGAATTGGAAAAAGGAGAATTTTGTATTGGTGAAAATAAAGTCAGAGAATTTTTCAATCAATACATTAAAAATCAACATCATAACCCGTCACTCAAGGCCGACAAGCTACCCTGTGAGTGGTGCAAGAATATAGATAAAGATCATCAAAATTATTGTTCATGGTGTGGGCGGAAATTAAACCCGCTTGCGCCTTAGTTCAATTGTTATGTGAGGTTCTTATGAAAGAAATATTAGATAAAATAAATGAAGAAATTTCTATGTGGGAAGGTGAAGTGGCCGGAGAAAAGTTATCCGGTAATGTTGTAAAAGAATCATTGGCTCAGGGTCATGTTATGGGTTTGAAAATTGCGCATCAAATAATATCCTCTCATAACACCCAAATAAACGCAGACCGGGCGAATAAATGTCCTGACTGTGGAACTAATACACAACTCTATTGTCCAAACTGTGATAATATTTACCTTTAACCGCCCGGCTGGTTATTTGGGTGTTATGCCTTTGGGAGATAAAAGATGGAAGAATGGGTAGATATTACAACGATCGATCAGGCCGGACTGTATGAAGTTAATCTTGAAATATACACAAATCGTTATCGGTATCGCAAAAAATATAATAATGGAATGTGGAGTGATTGGATAAATGGCCATCCATCTAAGGATGAATTAGAACAGGCATAACCCTGTAATCAAGCGGATTGCATAAACCGCAACCGCTTATCACCATGTTAAGCGCCCAGGAAGAAGACACAATGGATATTGAATTTCGTAATGTGAAAAATAACGACTTTGATTGGCTTTACAACTTGAGAAGCCAGACGATGACAAAGTATGTAAATGACTCTGGTGAAAAGTTCAATTTAGAAACTCAATCCAAAAGAATCATGAAGGAATACGAGTCTATTAAAATCGTCAGGAGTGACAATCAAGACATTGGCATGTTTAAGGTAAAACGTAACTCCGACAAATGGGAAATGATTCAAATTCAACTTCTCCCTGATTATCAACATTTGGGAATCGGTACAAAATTAATACAGAGCCTTCAGGCGGAGGCTTCAAAACAAGGTGTAGCTATCTTTCTAAGTGTTCTAAAGGTAAATCCGGCAAAACGACTATATGAAAGACTTGGGTTTGAGGCAATCCAAGAAAAAGAAAAGTCGTATACAATGCGTTACAGCGCTTAACATCACGTTCAAGGTGACCTGGCTACTATATCGCCGAGCGGAGCAGAGTCAACATTATCAACTATCTTAGGAGTATGAGGTTAGGTGCCATAAAAACGCCAGGCCCCTTAACTCCGCGTTAAATACTCAAAGGGAGAAGAATCATGGCTCGTACAAAAGAAGAGTTTGTACAAATCATTAAAGGATTGCGTGAATTTGTTGCCTCTGATGAATCTAAAGATTGCTCATGCCCCAATACCAGATGTGAATTTCATGGTGATTGCTACAATTGTGTCCGGATATATAGGCACTTTGGCGAACATGTCCCAAGATGTCTCCAGCATGTTTTAGAAAAAAAGCTTAAGAACATATCTCAAGCTGTTGATAAAGAGGTAGGAAAAAGAGAAAAGACACCTGACGAGTTCTATGATTATTTAAACACAGTAATGCCTAAAACCAGTATTTAACATGTCGCTCCACCAGACCCCGGAGGGTTCCTTGCTTGATGCGGAACATCACGGCGGGGCTGGTGAGCTGGCCGTTATGTGTTCACATTATTCCCACAATTCGATGGAGGTAAATCATGGGATGGATAGCCGATTTGCTCAGCGAAATCCCTTCTGCTGCAAAGTATAAGATTCAACTTGAACAGCTTTCGACAGAGAATGAATCGTTGAAAGCGAAGCTTGAAGCGTGCGAGAAAAATCTTGACCGTGCGAACGAAGAGATAAGGAACTTGAACCTTGTCATTAATGGACTTAAAAACAAGGATCAAAAAAAGTATGAAGCAGCAACCGAAAAAGTTCTGATGGCATTTTTTAATAAAAGTAGAGAATTTTCTGCTAATGACATCGCCAGTGGAATCACAATGGAAGTTGGTATTGTTGACCATTATATCAAGCTCCTTGAAAAAGATGGGTTAATAGAGCAATCATCTGGTAGTGTTCCGCCTAAGTTTGAAATTACTTTTAAAGGTAGTGAATACGTCATGAACAACCTCATCACATAACATCAGGTTCAACCGGACGGGCTGCGCCCGCCTGTTAACCTGCGCGTTGGCTGTGAAAGAATAGAGAAAAAGGAAATCCAGCGGAATCGGAAATTAAGTTGCAAATAACAAGTAACTCAAGGGCGTGAGAATTGATCGGAAAATAAAAAGGAAACAAAAAATCAAGGAAGTCCCATTCTCCGGAAATTCTTTTGAAAAATATTTTAGAAAAATATAAAAAGAAAAATCAAAAAACATAATATTCAAAAAGCATCAAATCTTTAAAAACAATAACAGGAAGTAAGCAGTCAAAAACAAACTAAACAGGTTGGCGGCAGCCAACATATCATTCAACGTGACAGGCTATTATCTTGCCAAATCAACCTTTCAAGGTTGTTGGCAATCAATCTTTTTAACAGGCTTATGGTGGCAGGCACCGCCTGCTCGTTAATTCGGTCGTTATACTATTAAAGGAAATACTACATATGGAATATAAAGAACTTTCGGAGCAGGATCTTCAAAATGCAAAAGAACAATACAACAGACAAATCGAAGCCATAAAGCATCAATTCGAAACTGTCGCGGCTAAAAAAGACGAAGAGTCAATCCATAAATTCCTCATTTCCTTCAATTTTCTATTTGACAATATATTTTCCATGAACTGTGCAATTTTCTCAAAATACCACCTTGCAGAGAGCTACATTCCAGACTTTTTGATATTGGGAAATAGCATTTTTCGGCAAACAATTTCGCCGATTATGACTTTCATTGAGATAGAAAGAGCCGATTTTAAACTTTTTACAAAAAAGGGAGATCCATCGTCACATCTCAGCCACGCCATTTCTCAAGTACAACAATGGAAGAAATGGCTATTGACGAACTATGAGCACTTTCGAAGCAAGCTTATGCAAAAAATTAGCATAAATAACGAAGTTGAATTTCTCACAAAATATTTAGTGCACGGATTTAAAGCTCAGTTTGCAGTTATAATCGGCCGAAAAAACACTTTAACAACCGAAAACAGATTGCTTCTTGAACAGATGAATAACGACTATCGTGATATACAGATTTTGACATACGACACGCTTTTAAAAAACCATATTATCTTACAGGATAGCGATTCGATTTTCAGAGGACGGGATGAATTTGGCATACCTCATTCA
>JASFHE010000726.1:0-3491 GCA_050123415.1 Desulfobacteraceae bacterium
TAAATTCCGACTACCCTGTGCCTTATAAAGCAGAGCTTTAATGGGCTGCACAGGCAAAATGGGTCAATCTTCGCCCGCACAGCCCTTCACGGAGAAAATCGGCTAAAAGGTTATTTTTCAAGAACGCTTTTCCAGGCTTCCTTTTCACTCATTGCATTCCATACAAGCTCCGACAGGTCGGACAATGTCCTGACATTCCCGGTGCCTTCCGTAGGAAGATACACATTAAAGTCCTTCTGGATTGCCAGAAAAAGCAGCACTTTCTTTGTCATGGCAGAACTTCCGCCACTGCATGTTTTGGCAATATCAAGGTCCTGAACCAGTTCCTTTGATATTCCCGCACTTTTTGCAAGGCTTATTTCAGTAATCTCATCCAGGTTATCACCTGTGCATTCTTCCTCTTCCAGCATAAACTTGTACAAAATATAGTTCCGAAGCGACTTATGGAAAAAATCTCTGGTCAGCGGTACCTGACCTTTAATAAGCAATACCTGTTCGGCAGATTTCTTCTGTGCTTCAAGAAGCATTTCTCTTATACGTTCTTTATGGTCCATTATATTAATACTCCTGGTCTATGCTTTGATGATCTCAAGACCAAGTATATTCCCAAGTCTTTCCACTTCCTTTGTATAATCACCATAAACCATGGCCATGTGATTACCAACCATCGCCTGTTTCTTAAAAAAATCCTCCTGGTCTTCTACGGTGAACAGCACATGGGTGTTACAGTTGTTTAGGTCATAACCGCCGCCGCCAACTATGGTGCCCTTGCCTATCATTATTTTGCTTCCGTCAGGAGAATAACGGCAAAGGGTAATTACCTGATCAATATCCTGATTAAAATCATAGCGCAGGACTGCTGAGAATTTTTTGTCATAGGCAAAGTGACGAACCCCGTATTCACCTTTCTTTTTGGGGTCCCGCAGACTTCGGTTTGGAACGGAATGCTGCATAAAGTAAATATTTTCCCTGTCCTTATGTTCTGCAAGAACTTTTCTGTTTTCTTCTGTGGGGCCCCACATTTCCATAAACTTGCCATCAACAAAGGGCATCGGGCTCGTGTTGCCCATATAGGGAGACTTGCCGGATACTGCAATCAGTGTCTGCTGTGAAAGAACACTGTTAGTAGAGTAGAACCTCGGTGCAGTTGACCTTAGATGCAATAGTAGCCGTTTCC
Organism: Desulfobacteraceae bacterium; assembly: GCA_050123415.1. Taxonomy (GTDB): domain Bacteria; phylum Desulfobacterota; class DSM-4660; order Desulfatiglandales; family HGW-15; genus JAAZBV01. The sequence goes on from JASFHE010000726.1 coordinate 1,178, forward strand.
GACAGCTTTCGCCATTTGCCGGTGCCTCAAGTTCATCATACTCAACCTTCCCTTAGCCCCCTCGTCAAACCGTAAGTCGGGTTTTCCCCGTTACGGCTTACCGACGACCTTCCCCATGTGTTTATCAGTAACCGTTGTCGTTGATGTACAGTAATTAACCGAACTGGTATAATCCCAGCCTAACAAGTAAACCGTCGTGGACTCTCTTGCCGCCCCTCGATTCATCACTGTACTTCCTCTTCAGAAATATCCTTAATCGTTCCCGCACAAAGTAGTTCAACTTAACTCTTGGTTTCCGCTGGCCCCCTCTTGGAATCTTATGATAATTGTCCCAACCCCTTATTACCGGATTTAGTTCTTCTATCATATCTTCCAGACTTGTGCCATATCGTCTACCTACCAGCTTGTTTACTTTAGCCTTTATACTGGCTATCGATTCTTTTGAAGGCCATATCCGACAGGATTCCTTTAATCGCGATTTTTCGCTGTGTACAGGGCTCAGTCTGAAATGCATCCCCAGAAAGTCAAACCCCTTTCTGGCATTTATTATCTTCGTCTTTTCCGGATGTAACTCCAAACCCAGACGAATGAGCATTTCCCTGATTCTCTCTAATACTTTCTTACCCTTCTTTCTTAACAAAATCACAAAGTCATCACAGTATCGGACAAGTGTACCAGGTATACCTGACTGCTGAAACATTTTATCAAAGGCATGGAGATATATATTTGCCAGCAAGGGTGATATTACTCCTCCCTGCGGTGTTCCCACTCCATTTGTTTCAATATACTTTCCGTCTTCCATTACCCCGCTTTCAAGCCACGATTTTATCAGCTTCAAAACATGCGGATCACTTATTCGTCTTCTTATAAAATTCATAAGCAAATCATGACGGATATTATTGAAATATCCTTTGATATCTGCATCCACTACAACCAGCTGTCGATCAAACGTGATCTTCCTTCTTATTATATCCACTGCCTGTTTTGCACTTCGTTCAGGCCTGAATCCATGTGAACAATTAAGAAAATTTGCTTCAAAGATCGGCTCTATTATCAGCTTGGCTGCATTCTGCACTACTCTGTCTCTTATGACTGGGATACCCAACGGGCGTTTTTCAGGTTTTCCGGGCTTTTCTATGTAGCATCTGAGTACGGGCTGAGGTTTATATGTATAGGTCTTAAGTTCATGTCTGATTACTCTCAGAAACTCCTCTACTCCTATTACCTCCTCTATATACTCAAAATCCTCTTCATCAACTCCCGGAGCTCCTTTATTTGCCCTTACACCTTTCCATGCCTCCTCCAGTATGTCTTCACGGTATATCTTGTCGTAAAGACATCCGAACTTTCTATCCAGAGACTGTTTCGCTGCATGGGACAGTTTGGACTGCAAGTCAGAAACCTTATTTTGCATCTTAATAGCTCTTTGAGCACTCATGCCTTCTTTTCCTTTTACGGATAGAAATGCAACTTTTAGTAATGCTTTCGCGATTTGAGACGGTTATTTCTTTGCCCCATGTCAACCCCGTTTCCGGTTATCACAGGTTGGGTTTTATTCTCCGGGTTCCCGTAAACCCGCCAATTATCCTCGTTATTACATTGCTGATGTTTCACATTTCAACTCACATTCCAAACACGGTCGAAGTATGGCCCCACGCTCAGGAAAGGTTATGTTGTCCTTCCCGTCATCACTTCCAGGCCACTCCGACTTCCCTACGCCCGTCGTTATCCTCTTGCCGGTTTCATCCGACTTGAGGTCACTTACTACAGCAAGAGCACTGTAGAGACGCTGGGATCTCAGGTTCCACTTCGTTTTCTTTCTCCGCATGCCGATGGCCTTACTCCGGGTTCCATGCAGGTGCTTATACCCTTTACTTCTCTGCATGCATTGGCCTTCCCCATAAACGTAGAAGGTCGGCGTGTATCCCGGATCGTTGTCCGGGTTTATCCCTCTACCATACTCTCCCAGTTATTCCTGTATGGCGTAAGCTCACGAAGCTGCACCATTCGCTTTATGCTACGGCCTGCGGATTTGGCTAGCCTCCCTGACTGGGTACGACTTGTATAATACAAGCCTTCGCGGGACATTGTCGGGGCAAGTTCAGCACGCATGTTACCACACGAGCCCGCCCCCAGCCTACATATCTAAAAGGGTAATTGATATGGTAACCTCCTTTCAGGTTACTAGATTAACGAATTCAAACCTCGTACACGCGCTGCATTACAGGCATGCGGTGCATACCCTTAAAGATTATTATTAGAATTAACTATCGAGAACCTCAATAGACCGATCCGGCGATATAATAGCATGTCC
>JASFHE010000727.1:0-3490 GCA_050123415.1 Desulfobacteraceae bacterium
AAAATCATCCAGGATAAGATCGATATTTTACATGTCTCAAGGGGTAACCTTGCCATCAATAAACTCACACCCTATATTTTACCTCCTGCATATATGGATCATAACATAAACATCGAGTACGCTTCTCAGTTTAAGAGGACACTCGATATTCCTGTAAGTGTTGTCGGTGCGGTCACCCTGGAGGAAGCTGACAGGGCCATAGGCGAAGGAAAGATAGACTTGGTCGCACTGGGCCGTCAATTACTCGCAGATCCTGAAACTGTTATTAAACTTGAGCGAGGCCAGGAAGAAAGTATCCGCCCCTGTATACGCTGCAATACATGCATCAGCAGAAGTCATTTTGGTATGAAACCTCCCAGATGCGCAGTCAATCCGGTCCTTGGCCGTGAGATGGATTATGGATATATCCCGGAACCAAAGGTTCGAAAAAAAGTTGTAGTCGTAGGCGGTGGTCCGGCGGGTCTGGAAGGAGCCAGAATTTCGGCTGAACGCGGGCATGATGTAATACTCTTTGAAAAGTCTGATCAATTAGGCGGACTAATATGTGAAGCGAGCAGCGCCTTTTTTAAAACAGATTTAAAAAAATATCTTGATTGGTCTGTCAAGATGACAGAGCGTTACACTAACATCGATATAAGACTTTCTATAGAGGCAACTCCTGAATTGATTGAAGAAGAAAATGCCGATGCTCTTATTATTGCTGTCGGGGCTTTTCCTAACATTCCGGCTCTGACATGCCAGGATAAATCAAAAGTCATATGGGTCGCTGATATAGAAAAGGAAAATATTGATATGGGCAGTAAAATACTGATTGTCGGGGCTGGCCTCACTGGCTGTGAAACAGCCCTGAAATATCTGCTGGCCGGTAAAAATGTGATCCTTATTGATGCCCTGCCCAGGGAACAGCTTGGACTGGGCACTTCACCAATCAATGCATATTATCTGTTTGATTTACTTGAAAAGCACAATGTCGACCTGAGACCTGATACATGGTTGATTGATGTAACCGATAACCATGTTGTGATAAAAAAGAATGGAACAGAAGAAAACCTTGAATTAGATAATGTGATTCTGGCATCAGGTATGAAGGCAAACGCTGATTCTGAGGCAATCAGGCGATTAAAAAAGACTGTGGATGAGTGCTATATAGTAGGAGACAGCAATACCAGCCAGGGCACTCTCTGGAATGCTGTTACCAGCGCTTTTGATGCGGCTATGGCCATTTAATTAATATCCATTATTTATCAGTATATGATTTATTATCACTTGCATTCAATATATTGCACTCAAATTTATGTAAATCTAATTTCATACATAACTTGTTAGTATTAAAAACTTCCACATCCACTGAATATCATGGATATCATAAGCAGATATGGATAAACAAATGTAGTGATTACTGCTCATAACAATTTTAAATATCCCAAAATAAACAAACATACCCGAATCACTTCATTCTTTTATTGACATTTTTTGCATAAAGCTTATACACATTATGCATGGCAAATAAGACAAAACTATCACAGGAAGACAGAGAATTTTTTCAGCTTGTATCCCGCGCGGCGCTTTCCAATCCTTTCAGTGATGAAAGGACAGAACTGGACTTCAGGATCGGGGAATGCTCTCCTGACGTGTCAATAGATATCCGTCTCGAATGTCTGTACCAAAAAATAAAGGAACGGATTGCCTGCCTTGAAAGGGAAGGCAAGGCAGACACAGGGCTTTACAGCGGTGAAGACAAGGTCATGATGCAAAGCTCCTTTATGTTTGAAATATTCTTCCTCTTTTCAAAAAAGTTTGATGACCTGATTGCCAGACAGATAAAAGCAGGAGAATCAACATGCACGGTTTCATTCGGAAAAGATGCCATTGCATTGTTCATCAGACGGGGGTTTAACCCGGAAGAGGCATGCAGATATTTTGCAATACTTTACCAGTTAAAAAGATCATATTATTTTATTGATAAGGCATTGATAGGCCAGAGCCCATGCATGAGAGACCTGAGGCTCCACCTGTGGAATAATGTATTTACCTATGACCTCCGCCTTTATGAACGCTATCTAATGAACAGGATGGAAGATTTTTCCACACTTCTTCTTGGAGACACAGGCACAGGTAAAGGTACTGCCGCAGCGGCAATAGGCCGGTCAGGATTTATCCCTTATAATCCTGATAAAAATATATTCAATGACAGCTTCATGAGCAATTTTATATCCATTAACCTTTCCCTGTATCCTGAATCACTTATTGAATCCGAACTTTTCGGCCATAAAAAAGGGGCGTTTACGGGTGCTATCAATCAACACGACGGGATATTCTCAAGATGTAATCCCTACGGTTCAATACTGCTGGATGAGATAGGTGATGTTTCACCAACTGTTCAGTTAAAACTGCTGCAATTACTTCAGGAAAGGACATTCAGCCCGGTTGGCAGCCATGAAATAATCAGGTTCAACGGGAGAGTAATAGCTGCAACTAATAAGTCGCTTGAAGAACTGAGAAAGAATGGTCTTTTCAGGAGCGACTTTTATTACCGGCTCTGTTCCGACTGCATTGTGGTTCCGGCATTATCTGAAAGAATTCAGCAGAATCCCGATGAATTGCAGCTTATACTTAATAATATAATAACCCGCCTGACCGGAGAGGAGTCAGAGGAACTTGTTGCACTGGTGCTGGAATCAATAGAAAATAAACCTGGAAAAGAATACCCGTGGCCGGGAAATGTCCGCGAGCTTGAGCAGGCAACACGCAGAATACTGCTTTCCCAGGAATATACCGGAGAAAACGCCTTGCCCGATGAAGGAATAAAGGAGAGGCTGATAACAGGAATAGAATCACAAAGCCTTAACTCACAGGAGTTGATAAGCGGATACTGTGCTCTTCTTTATGAGAGATTCGGGACCTATGAAGAAGTTTCACGAAAAATGAATCTTGATAGAAGGACAGTCAAGAAGCATATTGAATCCTTCAAGAAAACTGATTAGCAAAAGGATTACTTCATTCATGTTGCAGAAACTCGTATTGATGGCCCTGGCCGGAGGGATGGGAGCGATTGCCCGCTATGGACTGGCCGGATTTGTCCAAAAAACCAGCGGAATGTCTTTTCCCTGGGGGACAGTGGTTGTTAATCTCTTCGGTTGTTTTTTTGCCGGCCTGTTATGGTCGCTGTTTGAAAACCGATGGCATGTCTCGGGAGAGACCCGAACAGTTTTTTTAGTCGGATTCATGGGGGCCTTTACCACTTTTTCGACATTTATTTTTGAAACCGGTGATTTATTACGTTCGGCTCAATGGCTGTACGCGGCCGCCAACCTGACCATCCAGAACGGCATCGGATTATTAGCACTGTTCATTGGTATGGCGCTCGGACGGCTCGTATAAAGGAGGAGATAACGATGAAACTTCCATCTGAAGCATCTCTATTGCGAATATTCATTGGCGAAAGCGACAAGCTCCGCGGCAGACCTCTTTGTGAAGTTATCGTGGAAAA
>JASFHE010000728.1:0-3483 GCA_050123415.1 Desulfobacteraceae bacterium
TTTAAAAATCAGGGTTTTTCAGGATAGACATAAATCCATTTTCCCTTTTTCCCACCTACCTTTTGCGGGATCATTCCTTTTTGTTTTAACCGTCCCCGAATTTGATCTTTACTGTAGTCAGGAAACAACTCTTTTATACCATCGATGGTAATTTCTCTTTCTTCTCCAGCTAGTTCGTCGATGATCTGATTAAAGACGTGGGCGTCATCGCTCTTGTTACCACCAAACCAGTTTTCCGCATTCATTTCTATTAGTTCCGGCTCCCAACTGACCTGGACGATCTCATCTACAAACCCGATCGAGAACGCCAAGCCATGCCTATCGCTCCAGATATTGGATTTAATGGGAATGACCAGACGACGCAAGTCATCGTCTTTATCCTTTACAACCGCGAAGGCATGACGCACGGCGGCTATAAATGCCCCTGATCCGCTCACGCGGTGGATTGCTTTACCTCCCGCATTTTTATTGAAGTGATGGACCAACAAGACGGCAACGTCCCTTTCTTCAGCTAGCTCTTGAAGTGGTGCCAATACACTGCGAACGTCACTATTTCTATGACTGTCAATCGTAGGTAGATATGACGAAATAGGGTCGATTATAATTAGTTTGCAGTTGGGAACTATGTCGAGGGCCTCGTTTAGTTTCCCAATATCTGTTTCCAACGAGAAGCATTTCTTTTTACCGTCCTTGGATTTAACGGCTTTGATCTTCGCAATATATTCAGGATCGCCCCCGGCACGATTGAACCGAGGCAAGAGGGTGTCGTCGGTGGCATCCTCGGCAGATAAAACAACCGTCCCAATGCCCCGGTGGTCCGCGTATCGTGGCATAGCTTTTTCAACACCGACCGGCCAGCACTTGCACCGCGACAACCGGGCGGCAATGTCCATACAAATAGCAGACTTATTTGTCCCGGGTTCACCTGCAATCATACTTAATTTCCCCCGAGGAATAACACCTTTCCAAATCCATCGCACTTTCTTTTCCTCCACTTCGCTAAAGAATTCTAGTTCGAGTTGGTATCCTTTTTTATAGCTGGTTATTGAATCAACAATATTTTTGATTTCACTTCGTGACAATGGTTCATCGCATCGAGACTTGTTGACCATTTGTAACACGCGAGCCAGTTCATCGTCACAAAATATATTAGATGAAGCTAACTTCTTACCCAAATAAAAAAGAGTATCGTTTCGACTACCTACCTCGATCCGATCGGTCTTTTCCTTTTCCTCATCGTCTTCAATGTCGTCATCGTCATCCCATTCCATTTTTACTTTTTCATAAGTGACAATTTCTTTTTTGTTCTTCCGGTAAGTTTTCTTTAACTCATCCAGGAAACCCAAACCAAATTCATGTAAAATCGCATTTAGATCTTTACAAGTCTTATGTGAACACCTGTACAGTTTTCCTTTATAGCCTAATTCTCGAAGCTTGTCGGCTGTCTTCCGTACAAAGTCTTTTCCTGCGGTGTCCGGTTCCTGCCAGATGCAAATTGTTTTGACGCCCTTAAAACACTCTTTTGATAGGCATTTCTGCATCTTCGCACCGGGTAAACCAATACAAGCTATTTGATGACTCCATAACGTCCAGCAATCACTTTCACCCTCGACAATGAACAAACGTCCAGTCTTGTTTTTGGCTAGACGGTCCATGCCGTAAGGTATAATGTCACCATCTTTCCCGGCCCATCGTGTACCATCCCCAGCCCTCAGGGCCGTCCTAAAACGGCCCCGTGCTTCCGATCCATCACTATTATAGTAGGGTATAAAAACACCTCTGTCGGTGTCTTCAATTCCCAACTTCTTTAGGAATGACAGAGGTATACATTTATCCTCTGCCAGTGATTCTACAGTAATTTGGTATCGTTTTATCTTTGCTATCATGTACTCTACCTCCTTGTTTCTCATTCATTATGCAAGTTCGTCGATGATCTTTTTGTCATCTTCGTTTGCGTGTTCTCGCAACTCGAACAATTCGGCAACGAAGTCGATTTCCCGATAAAACATCGGGCCGGGTGAGTTCTCTCGAAAATGTTGGGTCACTTCCCACAACTCCATTCCATCGCTTATACACTCCAAAAACTGACAAAAGACCTCACGGACGGCAGGAATGCGGCTTTCGTTCGCTTCTACAAAGTCTTTTTGTATGCGGATATGGCAGTCCATCAAAGCGTGGTTGTCATATGAACACTTGTTCATTTCGCCGATTTCCACCGTTTCCACTTGATCCAAAACGTTTTGCAGGGCGTATTTCATCCCCGCTCGAATTTTTTCTGGCCCGTCCGTCCGGTCGAATTCGCGTGCAATTTGAAGCTTTATCGTCACCTTGTCGCTACTTGTACGTTTGTTTACCTCGTCCAGTTCTGTAAGCCAATTAAGTTGGTCTTGTGTGTTGTTCAGTAAATTAGTATTCATTGTTTAATTCTCCAATTTTGTTTAGTTGTTCTAGTCGTTTTTACACATTTTAATCATGTTGATTGCAATTTTGCTGAGTTCCTTGAGTTGCTCTTTTTGAGTCTTTCTTTTCTTTTTTTCTGGCTTCTTTTTGTTTTTACTCATTTTTCACGCTCCTAGTTTTTCAAGTTTTCGTTCAATCTCATCTTGTTGCCGATCCTCTTCGGCTTCGAGTTCTGCCTCTGTCTTTTCCCGTTCAACCTGACCGAAGCGTGCCAAGGCCTCGGCCGAGGTAAACGTCTTGCGACCATACCGCAAGACTTCCAGCCCTCTGGCAACCCACCTATAAACGGTCGGCATCGAAACAGGGGCAGGGAAGTGGTTTGGCACTTCTTGAAGCGGGATAAGTTTCTCGTTCAAATCAATCATTTTCTTTTTTTCTCCATGTACTGGGGTGAAGTTGCAGGCAATTGATTGCCTCCGTCTGATAAGCCCCCAGAATTTCCGGTTTTCAGACCCGGAAAACGTTCAAGAAACAAAAAAAGCCCGGTAAAACCAGGCTTAAGAAATTTGATTTTTTTATATTCTGTCCGGAATCCATCCGGTTTTTCAATTCGGAAATTAGAAATCTGGCTCGGGCGGTTGGTAGGGATCGACTACATCGGCATCGGCTTGGCCTAGCCGGTCCATCTTGCATCGACCGCGGATAAGTCTGTTTTCCGGGTCTATTTTCGTTTTCCATACTTTCCACTCGCCAACGGTGGAGGGGGCATAGCCTTTCCCAAAGTTATCTTGTATCATTTCCAGAGTGATCGGTTCGTTTTTATTTAATTCCCAAAAACGAAGCGCCCATCCCCAAACCTTGTCTTCCTTTTCCTTTTTGGGTTCTCGCTTCTGCTTTGCGTTCAAGACTGGTTGTGGTGTCTCTTTTACCATAGAAACCTGCTTTCTTTCCCAAGATCGACAATAGGCGACTATCTTTTCCCACGTCATGCCGGGCAAGGCATCCTCGGCAACTCCCATGTTCTCGACTAGAAAAGTCGATATTTCTTCTGGCTTCATCGGGACGCAAACAACTCGCTCGACA
>JASFHE010000729.1:0-3476 GCA_050123415.1 Desulfobacteraceae bacterium
ATTGATCCTGCGGCCTCGGCAATAGAACAGTTAATTGATCAGGATAGGCTGGCATTAACATCAATAACCGTTTTTGAGTTATATGCTGGAATTATTGGTAAAAGAGAATAAAGCAAATTGATGATCTGACCACTGTTCTACCTGTCTTCCCACTCGAAGCTCAACATTCTCTTACAGCAGCAGAAATATACAATGAGTTGAAGAAAACAGGTAATTTAATCGGAAGCCAGGATATTTTGATTGCCGGTATATGCATAACCCACAATATTTCTATTATCACCAGGAACACCTCACATTTTTCGAGAATTTCACGGCTCAGGTTGTTTACCTTTTATGCTCATCTCCAAAATCAGACGGGGATGCAGTGAAACCTGTCCTTAAAAAATCAAATAACTCAATTTTCCTCAAGGTATTTAACATGGTGAATCCTGTTTTTGCACGACCTTTACGTGGGTATCGGGCCTTATGTCTGATCTGTTTTTTCCGTTCATTCTTTTAGCCTGTTAGACTGAAGGCTGTAGTCTGTTAGTAAAAGCAATAAAAAATAAAAAGACGTTTTGACAGAATGAAAATTCACTATTTATCTTCCAGAAACCAGTCTATCAGTTTCCGGGCAATACTTATACTCGGAGGGATTCGCGGGATTTCATCCCTGGCAAACCATCCGGCATCAGATATCTCTTTTTCATCGATTTTTATTTCACCGCTCTCATGCTCTGCTGTAAAACCGATCATGAGTGAATCAGGGAAAGGCCATGGCTGACTGCCAAAATACCTGATGTTTTTTACTTCGATGCCGACTTCTTCCCGCACCTCGCGTTTTACACATTCCTCAAGGGTTTCTCCAGGTTCCACAAAACCTGCAAGAACACTGTAAAACTTTGAAGGAAATCGGGGAGAATTACCCATTAGAAGCCTGCCGTCTTTAATCACCGCAACAATTATTGCCGGTGAAAGGCGGGGATAATAAACCTGGCCGCAGTCAGTGCAGATCTTTGCACGTTCATCATTTTTATCATCCGTTAGTTTTCCGCATTTACCGCAAAATTTATGATTTCTGCTCCAGTTGATAAACTGACTCGCAAGACCCGCAATCCGGACAAGGTCTACCCCTATTTCATTTACAAGGGACAGAGGAGGATGGACAGCAAAGCATTCGGAAAGACCATCTGTTGCGGTTATTTCAGCGGCATAGCAGGGGACATCGTTGTATGTTCCCATATACTGAGTATGTTCGGAAACAATGTTGTTTTCCTTGAGGCACTTGTATTCAGGTATCGATATTACTTCATTCTCCGAAAACACAATAATTTTTTGTTCATGAACCATAAACCATAGTGAGTCGGATTTGATTTCCTCAGGATGTTTAAAATCAGAAACAAAATTCATAAATAAAAACCTTTCGATTGAAATAAAAATATCATTTCGAAAAAACACAAAATCGGGCGAACACAGCCGTCTTTGCTAAGACTCCGCCGGGCCAGGCAGGTTCGCCCCTACAAGTTTAACATTGATATTGGAGCTTTAAACCTTGTGCCTCTTGTCACTGCGTAGCCTTTAGGCGAAGACTGATGTGCCCTGAACCCTGCGCCTTTCTTTCATCACACCCCCCTCATATCAGGAGGCCATATGTATTTATGCAGCTGCAGATTGAGCCGCACATTCAGTTTATCCTTCAATATCCATTCGACAAGAGTCCGGGGTTCTATCTTTCCAAAGCAGGGAGAAAAACTGATATTGATTCCTTCTTTTTTTTCTTCAGGCATGCCGGAAAAAATATCAACTGCAAAATCATAATCAATGCGGTCAACGACTACAAATTTTAATTCATCATCCTTGTTTAACCTGTTAAGATTTTCAAGGTTATTGTTTTTATCTTCACCGCTTGAAGGACATTTGATATCCATTATTTTTGTGCATCGCCTATCAATTATACTGATATCTTTGCTGCCGTTTGTCTCAAGCAGCACAGTGTATCCAAAATCCAGAAGTGCTGCTATCAACTGCGGAGTTTCATCCTGTAAGAGAGGTTCCCCACCTGTTACTTCAACAAGCGAACAGCAAAAACCTTTCACTTTCCCGACTATTTCCTCTATGGTCATGAGGGAACCTTCTTCATAAGCATAGGCTGTGTCACAATAGGTGCACCGCAGGTTGCAGCCTGTAAGGCGAATAAATACGCACGGTTTTCCTGCATATGTTGATTCTCCCTGTATACTATGGAATATTTCATTAACCTTGAGTGCCAACTTTTGTTCCTTTTTTTATAAGGATCTGTTCCATTAATATTGCACTTGTTACACCTGCTACAAAACCGTTTGCAAGTACAGGCCTCAGCACAGGAGAAATATTATCCGTAACAACAGCAGGAAGGAATGTAACAATAGTACCAAGGAAAACAGAAATCCCTATTACCATGCCGTTTTCCATCTTAAACTCTTTACCTTCTGCATCCTTGAAGGCCACCATTAGACCGGATGCTACCTGGATCGCCATAAGGTAGGCCAGAACCGCTCCTATGACAACCGGGGGGATATTACCCATTGCTCCGGTTACACGGGGTAAAAATGCAAGTATAAACATTATCGCGACTGCAGGAATAAGAGTAAATCGTGAGGCACAGCCTGTACTCAGTATTATACCCGGGCTTATTGAAAAATTTACAGGCCCGATAACTCCCATGAACCCTGCAAAAAGATTTGCCAGTCCTGTGACAGCCACTCCCCTTTTCACCCGGCCCTGCCTGTCTCTGACTTCAAGGATCTCATTAACAGACTGGATCGATCCGAGATCGTTAATTAGAAGAGCAATAAAACAAAAGAAAAAAGATATCATTACTCCCGGATGAAATGAGAGACTTGTATTCAGGTTATACAGGAAGGAATCCAGCCACGGACCTTCATAGGGAAGTGCAGCCTGCTTTACATAGAGAATAAAAAAATATGCAAAACTTCCAAGCACTATACTCCATATCACTATTGTTGATTTCCATATTCCCTTGAGAATTCTATGAAATATAAACATGATGAATATCATTACAATGGCAAAGAGCATATTATATGAAGGATTTACCCCGCCTTTTTCATCAATAATCAGATCTATTATAGCCGGCGTCATGGTAAAGGCTATCAGTACAAGGACCACTGAAATTACATTGGCTGTAAAAAATCTGTTAACATACTTTAAAAGGCCGCTCATGGATAGTATTACAAGAAGTATCCCGCCTGCCATTATGGATGTATATATGACCGAAACCGGAAAACTTTTGCAGGCAAGAATACCAATGAGTAATACAGCCGAAGGCCCGGGGATAAGGGGAAGCCTGTGCCCCCAAAAGACCTGTATGACAAGCGTTACGGAGCTGATTATAAGAAGTTTTCTAAGATATAGTATCTGGCTGAACTGATCCGTATAATGAATTATCCCGACAACCCTGCCCAGTATTATTATTGTGGATATCAGGAGAACAGCCCACT
>JASFHE010000730.1:0-3468 GCA_050123415.1 Desulfobacteraceae bacterium
TATGGGGCACTACATTCAGTGTTTAAAAACCTCCACTCAATAATATCAATAGGTTACAAGTGCTTTCATCCACAATTTCCTCTTTTTTATTAGTTTTTTGTCCGGCTGATGGTAAACTTGGGTTAAAAGAACATCAATATACTTCATCTATTGAAAACTATATGGGCAGAGGACAATCAATTTTAGTGGTTGATGATGTAGAAGAACAAAGAGAGGTTGCATCCGAGATATTATCCGAATTATCCTATTCAGTAACAACAGCCGCAAGTGGAGAAGAAGCGATTGAATATCTAAAAAATAATTCGGTAGATTTATTGTTCCTGGATATGATCATGGACCCCGGTATAAATGGACTCGATACATATAAACAAATTCTAAAATCGCATCCGGGGCAAAAAGCAATCATCGTGAGTGGATTTTCTGAAACAAAGCATGTTAAAGAGGCTAAAAAACTGGGTGCGGGTCAATACATCAGAAAACCATATACCCTGGAAAAAATAGGCCTAGCCCTGAAAACCGAACTGGAAAAATAATCAAATCAAACATGAATGTCTTTCGGGCGCATCCCCACACCCGCTCCATTTTCCATTTGTCCAAAAAAAGACATGCTTTGATTTTCCAAATCCACTAACCTATATTCTGGAAAGGATTAACATGGCCCTGCTGTGTCCGGTCTACTTTTTCATTTATTATTATTTCCTTTACTCCTTCAATCTGCAAAATTGTTTTATTGATTTGATCTTTATTTTTTTCAGTCAGGCTCTCATCCGTACTGTTTATAATAATCTTTCCATTGTCCGCTTCTACATGAATTTTAGATGTTACACCAAGCAGCCCTACCCTGACCTTTGCAGCCAGAGCAAGATCTTCAACCATTTTAATGGACTCGGGAGTTGATTTGTAATTAGGCTTCTGAACAATATCAAAAAGGATGTCTGCAGCATCATCTACTGTTAATTTACCTATATGCAGTATTATATCATACAGTCTGCTGTCCCAGGTGTCTTTACCATACATTTGCAGGCTCCATTTTCGGCGTTCTTCATCATCCTTTTGAAGAATATAGAGTGCTTTTTCAGCACTAATATTTTCGCGTCTCATTTCTTCCTGCACACGATCCTTCATGTCGGCAATAACCCTGACCTTGAGAACATGAGGAATCCGGGAAAGAAAAAACTGTCCGGCCAGCCCGTGATAAACTATATTATCCTTGAGGGCATGCTGAAGCAGAGAGGAATAGATATAGCTTATATATCTTACTTTACCCTGCGTAAATCGTTCGAGTACTGATATGGAATCATGGAGCGCCCTTATGAGTTTTATTTCCGGTATATTGAATTCATCGGAGGCTTCCAGTAAAACATCTCTTGAAAGGCATTCATATCCCAGCTTTGCTGCTAATTTCTCGGCGACCTCTTTACCACGGCTGTACGAACCTCTGCTGATTGTAACAATAGACATTATTCTCTCCCTTTTTATTTTTATACCGGGATTTTAAATATAAATGCAGATTTTGTCATGTAAATTATCAGGTAAATTAAACAGTGTCCATCCAAAAACACAGGTTTCTGGATGGACACTGTCAGTTGCTTTATATGGAAACACTTCTCTCCCTCTCAATCCTGTCGTTTCCAAGCCATCTCACAATGCCTACTTCATATCCTCCATTTTTTCTTTCCGTTTCAACGAATGTGCATTTAGAGCCGCACCAGTATCCGGAGTTCGCATAAATCCTGTCATTAACAAACCATGTGTCCCTGTCGATTTCACTTTTATGACTGTGCCCTAAAACACATACCTGGTAATATCCGTCTTTACATATCTTATCTGCTATAGGTCCAAGCATATCCAGTTCAGCAAAGACTGCACGGTGTTTTGAAACAAATGCGGTCGGCCAGTCATTATAAATATCCTTATAGACTTCTTTTACCTGACCTGCTGGAACAGACTGTCCGGGACCGTTTGTTCTCTTCAGCTTGAATTCTAAATCCTCACTAAGTCCGGCAGCTTCAATAACTGCCTCAAAAACACTCTGGGGCATTGTCTGTTCACCAAACATCTCTATAAAATCATCCACATAGGTATGGTACTTTCTGTCATCGCTGTCTGTCATTCCTTTTTGTGTGGCTTCAATCCTTGAAATAAAATAACCAAGCGGTAATCCCATAATATTTTGCGAAAAACGCGCGGGTGCATTAAACAGTGCATATCTGTGCCAGTGTTCTGCAATCAGACGATCGCCCAGGAACTTTTGGGGGCAATGGGTTATGCCCGGAAATACATTTTTCATGATATTAGCTGTTGCATCCATGTCGTGATTACCCGGAACATAATAAACCTTTGTATTACGACAGAGCGTTTTCAATTCTTCAACAACCCGTATATTCTTCTCTGCAGTCAGTAACTCTTCTATGGAAGGTGGAACAAGATCGTGAGGGAATACCCAGTTATCAAAAATATCACCGAGCAGTATGACTTCATCTATTTCATTATTATACCTTGAATGAAGAAACCTGAGAAAATTCATAAAATTCTCTGTCTCTTCCAATGAAAGCCTGTCCCAGTCATATGGATATTTTTCTTTATTGCGGCTTTCCTCGCTGAATCTCCCTGCACCCAGATGAACATCACTGATAAATATTTTTTTTGCCATATTCATTTCTCCTTTTTTTAAAATTAATAGATAAAAACATAAGGTTTCTAAAACTCACCCTGGTTAATACTCTGTCAAGAATGAAAATCTAATAATGTTGTTTTGGATTGCGTTAAGGATTGAATCGGATCTTTTTCAACTTTTATCAGGAAATGGATGCTTCGAATTTTATCATCAGCACAAATTACTTTCGCTGTATGTTCTTTTATCGATATCTTATATTATCATGGAATATGGATCGTAGACTGCGTTCATTGCCTAAAAAATGAAGATTATATAACATCTTATAAAAAAATTCAAAAATGCTTATCTTCAGTTCGTTATCTTTTTATGGAGACCCTGTTTGATTTTAGCAGTCGAAGCATATTTTCTCTTGCTTCTCCTTTTAATTTACCTTTTCTGCAAAATCTAGAGCTGTCTTTCCAAAATTGTCTTTCTGCTTTACATCGGCGCCTCGCTCCAGCAATAGCTTCACGATATTTATGCACCCTCGCTGCGCGGCAATCATTAAAGCAGTTTCGCCATCATTATTTTTAGCATTAACTTCACTGCCCTTATCTAACAGGGCTGAAACCGCTTCTAATTTATCACAATAGTAATCATCTGCTGCAAACATTAATGCAATTTCATTTTTATTATTTTTTATATTTACTTCAGCACCATTATCCAGAAGGATTTTTACAACTGCATCACACCCCCGTTCTATAGCTAGTGTCCATCCAGGAACTCTAATTAATTGAAATAAAAAGGAAAAAGCGCATTTTAAGGTGGACAAATTCACCGTAATATTGTTATAAAAGAAGTGTAAGCAATTG
>JASFHE010000731.1:0-3463 GCA_050123415.1 Desulfobacteraceae bacterium
CCGTTAACAAGTAGTCAAACGGGATCAAAAAGAAATTGTTTCGCGAATTCATCTATAGCTAACATCGTCTCCCGGTCCACTGTACCGGATGGCTTTTCCAGGTTCATAAAACCTCGCTGAAATTCAATCACTTGCAGTTCTGTGCCTGGGCAAAATGAAAGAATGGTTAAAATGATAGCAAACAGCGATGGAGAATCATTATTTGATCAGTTTGAGCGTATTATTAATGTAAAGATAGAATTTCTGATTTTCTTCATTCCTTTTATAATACTTTAAAAATTTTTTAAAAAAATTAATTACATAATTATTTTCCATTTACTTATCGATCTGCTCAAAAAAACCCCGCAATTAAGAAGCGGGATTTTTATATAAGTAATATACGTTATTGAAAGCAGAGAATTAAATCTTGAATGTCTAAGTTATTTTACCTTTTCAATCCCCGAATCTCTTTGTATCAACCCATTCATTTTTTAATAGAGACCACCAGTCAATAGCCAACCAGTCCAATACATAATCGTATGGCAGCCAACCATATCCGTTATCTCCCCAGCCAGTTCCCCAGGAGTTTCTAATCATCAATGCCCCTTTTGTTTCTTTTGCATCCGGAGCATTGCCTTTGATTTTGATCTTGTCATCGAAGCCAATTGCCATTACCGCATGTCCGCCTTCAACGCGGTCTACCGAAGAGGGGTACGGTATTTTACCTGAGTCACCTGCTTCCCCTATAGAGCTGAATACTGTAAAACCAAACATTGAAGGAAGCCCAAACATTAAGTAAAGTTTAATACGGTTTAGCAAATCTTGCCTTTTTGTGCCGGGAGGGTCTAACCTGTAGAATTGAATGGCCTGATAATTTTGAGCAAATGAATAACAAAAGGCTGAAGGTTCCTGATCAAAATTTTCGATCTCATATGGCCAATATTCTGATGGCGGAACACCAAACAGGTTCATTGCTCCCATGGTTGTACGGAGATAGGCCCCGGTGTCTCCGGTAAGATGAAGCAGGTTTCGAGTCACTTTGTAGAGAAACAATCTGGATGCATCTATATGTTTTCCAAACGCCCTTCTCTCAAAATATTCCATTAAACCAACACCGGCATTTGCAGTACAGGAACCAATAGAGCCCTGATCTTCGATTGGAGAGCACCATCCTTTGAGATCCATTTTCGTTGGCAATATTGATTTTGCTTTTGTAGTGACACCAACTTTTTTTAACATATCGTTAATAGAGCGTTGACCGAGAGATTCATATTTTACTGTGACTTCTTTTCGGTCTATTGTATAGTCTCGGTAATCAGGTAAATCCGGCAACCACCCCATTTTTATTTTACTTTTTTCCACTTAATATCCTCCTTCCTTAAAGAAAAAATTTTATAAAAGGATCATTTAAGAAAAGAACAAACTAATGATCTGAAATTTGCGCCAAATATCGATTATGACTTTACGCGCTGCCTCCATTAGGTTAATTCATACTGGCTCAATCAAAGTAGTGGTATGGTATTATGAATTCTTCTATTAAAGCAGATCTTTTTTATAGCATTGTAATTAAATTTGACAGGGATTGGGGCGTGAAGCTAATAGAAAATGATATCTTCTGCAACTGCTTTGTCCACTAACTATATTCGCAGGGCAACTCAGGTCGTTGTTGGGAATCCAGTACTGGTTATATCGCTGCCAACCAAGAATCCGCCATGTCCAGACATCTATCGATTGATGATTTGATCCACTCGAAGATGCCCAGTCCGGGGTCCCGGCTGCCGCTCCAGACGTAATAAGAGCACCAGATCCATCGTAACAACATTGTTGGGCATGTGCTCCACTGTCCTGCCTGTAGCAACTGTTTGCACCTGGGTGAAAACATCCGATAAAATTATTAGATGAAGACCAATTTGAAGAGCCCGTTGGCTCTGTGCAAGGACAGTCAGGTAGCGTAGCAAGCCAGTGCGTACCAAGGCTCGATGCGATGTTTAGAGCGCACTGCTCGTCAGTCAGTTGTCCACCCGATGGCGGCGGGGCAGGTGGTGTCTCTGTCTCAGTTTCCGAGGGTCGCACTGGTGCAGGTCGGCCTGAATCTAAGTAGATGGTCACAGCGCGATTTCTGGCTCTATCGAATGCCGAATTGTTCGTTGCAAGATAGGTGTCTGGTGGTTCATTTTCTATGAATATCATAGCCGGATCGACTCCTAGTCCGTTTATTAAATACTCCTCCACAGTGAAAGCACGTTCATTACGCAAGTTTGCATTATGCAATGCCGTCCCAAGACAATCTGTAAAACCTGTAAGATGTATAGTTGTCCCTGGATTTAATAGCAAAAAGTCTGCTATATCCGTTAACAGCGCTGGTGTTCCAAACATGCAACCATTAATCGGTAAATTCTCAATTATATAACACTCGTACATAGAAACCATTCGAACACTAGCACCCAAAGCATTGAACCGTTGTCTCTCATTAGACTCACGTGTTATTTCAGGACATGTGCCCGAATGCATGGTCTCAACCTCCCGAGTGCTTGGACAGTCTTCAGGCAGGCGTTGAATTGTATATGGTATACCATAAACGCTGGAACCAATAGAAACCTTCCTGTACGGATTTTTACTGTCATATTTGATACCTTCTCCCAATCTCCGAGATGAACCACCAGTTTGTTGTATGACATGTGTCAACTCATGGGCAATCAATCGTTTACCAGTAATAGTATTGGGAGAGTATTGGTTAGAGCTAAATATGATATTATTACCGATAGTGAATGCTTTAGCATCTATAGATTTTGCAACTTCAGTGGATCTTGAATCTGTATGGATTCGTATGCAACTGAAATCAGCATTAAAGCGAGGCTCGAAATGATTGCGAGCCGATTTGGGGAGGGGCTGACCTCTTCCTTTAAGATTATTGATTCTGGATGTAAAATTAGAATTTAGATCTGAGTGGGCTATAGACTGTATTGGCTCTATCTGTCTTTGCATGAGAGGTGTAATCTGTGGGTTAAGAGGCTTAGGCTGGATGATTTCTTCCTCCCCGCACGAGGGATACTGACTCAAGAGTAATCGGGGTTTCGTTTGCACTATTGAATCTGGCATGGCCATGATTTGATCTGCTACCCTGTCTGCTTCCTGTTCGTAAATATCATCAGGTTGACCAATTCTTAGCTTTGCCTGAATGTAGTGTTGAAAGCCCTTATTTCCGAAGGCTCTTTGATGTTGGATTAAAGGTGATAGGGGGGGCCTGGCTGGACAAATGGTGTTACAGACTTGCTGACAGGCTGGGTTGCTGTAAAGGCAGGAGAACGCTTTATACTCAATTGTTCAGTAATCACTGAATTATATTTAAATTTTTTTACTAATTTGACTTTGTAAAGATTGTGATTGCACAATAAATAAAAAAAATGTATAAGATAATCATTATGTTAACGCCAAGAGAAAAATTCTACTGAACAAAGGAGCCAATCTTATGCAACCCCTCTCA
>JASFHE010000732.1:0-3461 GCA_050123415.1 Desulfobacteraceae bacterium
GCTTAATAACGATGATTATGCTCAGGTTAAAAGCATGCCCGAAGTTGAGCTTATTACATCACAGTACAGTATTCCCGGTCAGAGTTATGTGGCATACAAGGGGAAATCCGTAAAATATCAGGTTGTGTCCGTGCATCCTGATTATGCCTGTATAAATAAAGAAGAAATCATAAAAGGCAGAAACTTCAACGAAAATGATATTTCCGAAAAACGCAAGGTTGTAGCTATCACACAGGAAGTGGAAGAAGAGCTTTTCGGGCGTAATAATTCTATTGGCGAATACATTATCATAAACGGTTTTTACGCCAGAGTTGTTGCTGTTTTTAAGTCAAAGGATCAGAACAGCGACAACAAGGTAATTGTTCTGCCTATCACAACCGCACAGCTGCTTTACGGAGGGACAAAGCGCGTATCAAATATGGCCTTTACAATACCAGTGTCATCGTCCGTAGAAAGGTCCCGGGAGATTGAACAGAGTGTCCGTAATCAGATAGCCAAAATCCACAAGTTTGATCCTGAAGATAACAGGGCCATACATATATCAAACAGCATTGAAAGGCTTTCGCGCATGATGACCCTGTTTGAATCCATAAGACTGTTTGTATGGGTAATAGGGGTTATGACCATTGTGGCGGGTATTGTAGGCGTAAGTAATATTATGACCATTGTTGTAAAGGAGCGTACAAGAGAGATAGGTATCAGAAAGGCCATTGGAGCAAGACCTATCTCAATAATAGGGATGATAATGCAGGAGGCTGTTCTTATAACATCCGCCTCCGGATTTATCGGGCTTCTTGCCGGTACCGGTCTGCTGGAATTTTTAAGGAGAGTAATGCCCAAAAACGATTACTTTTACAACCCTGAAGCAAGTATGACTATTGCTGTAAGCGCTACTATCCTGCTTATTGTCGCAGGGCTTCTTGCAGGATTCTTCCCTGCGCGCAAGGCAGCAAAAATTAAACCTATTGTGGCATTGAGGGATGAATAATAATGATAGATCGTGACCTCTGGCAGGAGGTTTTTCATATACTTAAAAAGAACAAGACACGTACGCTGCTTACAGGTTTTGGAGTGTTCTGGGGCATATTCATGCTTGTTGTAATGCTGGGCGCCGGTAACGGCCTTAAAAACGGGGTCTTTTACGGGCTGGGCGATATGGCCCTTAACAGCATGTACATATGGACAAGGTCGACTACGATTCCCTACGAAGGATTTGACAAGGGGCGCTGGTGGAGTTTTACCGATGATGACACACAGGCGATCCGTGATAATATTCCCGAGATTGAAGTATTGGCCCCCAGGGCAAGCGGACGCGGCGGGGATGTGGAAATATCCAGGGATAACCGAAGCGATAGTTTCAGGATTGTGGGCGATACTCCCGGTTACCTTAAAATACAGCCGCTCGATATTTCCGCCGGACGATTCATCAATGAAAAGGACCTCAAGCTTAGAAGAAAGATAATCATCATAGGTGAAAGAGTACGTGAAATACTGTATGAGCCTTATGAAGATCCTGTCGGGGATTTTCTGAAAGTAAGCGGTATCTACTATCAGGTGGCAGGCGTATTCAAATCAAGGCGTCCTCCTGATAATGGCGGTGACCGGGATAATAAAACCATATTCATGCCATTTTCTACCATGCAGCATACCCAGAATATGGGTAACAGAGTAGGGTACTATAGCGTTCTTACAAAGGACGGGATTTCTACAAATGTTATCGAAGAAAAAATGAAAAAACTGCTTGCAAAGCGGCACAGGGTTTCTCCTGATGACAATCTCGCCTTTGGTACCGATAATGTAGAAGAGCAGGTTAAGGAGATAAATATCCTCTTTACCGGCATATCTTTTCTTTCATGGTTTGTAGGAACGCTGACTCTTTTTGCAGGGGTTGTCGGTACAAGCAATATAATGCTTGTTGTTGTAAGGGAAAGAACCAAGGAGATAGGTGTACAGAGGGCGCTCGGCGCCACTCCCTGGAGAATAATAAGGCAGGTTATCACTGAATCAATTTTTCTGAACACTGTTGCAGGATACATGGGCCTGCTCATGTCTATCGGACTTATTGAACTGGCAGCATTTTTACTTAGAAAATTAGATGTCCGGACCTTCTTTTTTTATAACCCCGAGGTGGATATGAAAGTCGCCATACTGGCGCTGGCAATACTGGTTGTATCCGGCGCTATTGCCGGGCTGCTTCCTGCAAAACGGGCCGTGAATATAAAACCTATAGACGCATTGAGATCTGAAATCTGATTTTAAGGAAGGAATGAAATGAAAAAGATATTAACTGTTCTGGTTGTAATTATCCTGCTGGGAGGTGGAATATACCTTTTTACATACCTTGCAGCAAAAGAAAAAAAAGCCCCTGTTGTTTATGATATAAAACAGCCTTTTGTTACCGACATTGTAAAAAAGACCGTTGCAACCGGTTCAATAAAGCCGCGTAAGGAAGTAGAGATAAAGCCCCAGGTGCCTGGCATAATCCAGGAGATATACCTGGAATCAGGAGAGATGGTTAAGATTGATGACCTTATTGCAAAGGTTAAGGTCATACCCGAAATGAAGGAGCTTAACGCTGCGGAAGCAAGGGTAAAGCAGGCGAAAATAAACCTGGATAACAGAAAATGGAAGTATGAACGGCAGAAGGAAACCTACACCGAAGGCATAACCCCGGAACAGGACTACCATAACAGCGAAGCCGATTACAAGAATGCAAAGTCCGAGTATGAAGCAGCGGAAAACAATCTGCAGATTATTAAAAAGGGCGTTGCTAAAAATACAACATCCACCAATACGCTAATAAGATCAACAATGGACGGCATGATCCTGGATATTCCGGTTGAAATCGGAGACACTGTAATACAGAGCAACTCCTTTAATGCCGGATCAACCATTGCCACTGTGGCGGATATGGGTGACCTGATTTTTGAAGGCAAGCTTGATGAGACGGAGATCGGCAAAATTAAAATCGGTATGGAGCTTTTAATAACCATTGGCGCTATTGAGGATGTGAATTTTAAGGCGGTCCTTGAACATATTTCACCGAAGGGCGTTGAGGAGAACGGTACAATACTTTTTCCTATAAGGGCAAAGGTGGAGCTTGTTGAAAATATTTTTGTCAGGGCAGGCTACAGCGCCACGGCAAGCATTGTACTGGATAAAAGGGATCAGGTCCTGGCAATTAATGAGAGTGTGCTTCAGTTTGATAAAGAAAACAAGACCTTTGTAGAAGTGGAAACAACACCCCAGAATTTCGAGAAAAAGTACATTGAAGTGGGGCTTTCGGACAGCATTAATATTGAAGTGGTCTCCGGGCTGGATAAAGACGCGAAGATTAAGGTTCCAAAGGTTTAAATAAGGTCACTAATGTCCGGTTAACAATCGAATAATTTCAACTGGTTATCTGATTGTTGCTTTATGTTTATGCATTTTGAATCATTAACTAACTGAATTAACGATGT
>JASFHE010000733.1:0-3461 GCA_050123415.1 Desulfobacteraceae bacterium
CTAAAATAGTAGGCGTCCAGTCAGAACACGCTGACCCTGTTTACAGATACTACCTTGAAGGAGATCCGGATAAAAGAGTCTTTAAACCCGTCAATGTAAAGGCCAGTGTTGCCCAGGCAGCAATGATAGGCAATCCTGTTTCAATGCCAAGGGTTATAGAAGTTGCCAATGAATATAATAATACCGCGCCTGAAAAAAAGATTTTCGTGGTTCAGGTTACCGAGCAGGAGATAATGGACTCAATGATGCGGGCCAACAGAAACGGTAATGTAGCCTGTACACAGGGCGGAGAGTCAATGGCAGGGATGAAAAGGGCTGTGGAACAGGGTATTGTAAAACCTGATGAAACAGGTATTCTTGATTCAACAGCTCATATGCTCAAATTCTTAAGCTTCCAGGAAAAGTATTTTAATGATTCATTTGAACCTGAATTCAATGTAAATCCTATAGAAGACTTAAAGAACTTTCCGCAGCTTGTTAAACCGGATACACTTGAAAAAGTTCCTGCACCTGGAAATCCTCTTGGCGGGAAGGACATGGAAGAGTTCGTAAATAAAATGAGCGCTGAAATCGCCAATATCCTTGGACTGGAAAAGAGATAAATGAATATACTCTTTGTTTGTACAGGTAACATAAGCCGCAGCTACCTGGCTAAAACCCTTTTATTGAACGAGATAAATAAAAATCAGTTAGAGGGCATCAATGTTTCTTCCGCAGGGACAGGCGCCTGCCCGGGCACCGCCGCAGACCCGGAAATGATCAGCTTTCTCAGGGAAAAGGAAATACCTGAGGGAGAACATTACTCAAGAATGATTTCACAGGATGATATCGACCGGGCTGATCTTATCCTTGTAATGGAAGAATATCACCATGATTACCTGGTAAGATCCTGGCCGGAATCCGAACACAAAATTGAGATGCTCGGTCAATATATAACCCCTGATCAACCGGATGATGAAATAATCGATCCCTACTGCCGATCTCCCTATCATTACAGGCTGGTACAGTCTCAGATCATGCTGGCAGTATCCAATCTTTTAAAGACTATCTCGGATTAAACATAAACCATGCTAAAACTAAATTTTATTGTGGTGGATCGTACACGGTCATCTTTTATCAGGGAAGGTGAAAAGGAGTACCTGAAACGCCTGAAAAGATTTATAAGCTTCAAGTGGACTGAAGTCAAACCCGTAAGGATTACAAAAAGTACATCAGATGAAGAGGTCATTAGAAAAGAGGGAGAGAATATACTGTTAAAAACCGATCCGGGTGATTACATGATTGCACTCGACAGATCCGGCAAACAATGCAGTTCCGAAGGGTTTGCATCAATGTTTAAAAAACTGACTATGGAAAACCGGAGACAAATCTGTTTTGTAACAGGCGGCCCCCTGGGACTGTCAAAAGATGTCCTGAGAAGGGCAAATCAGATTATGTCAATATCGGAAATGACCCTGACACATGAAATGGTCAGGCTGATACTTACCGAACAGATTTACAGGGCATTTACAATAATTGAAGGGCATAAATACCATAAATAAACCCTGACACACCAGCCTTGCTGATGCTCAGGGTATATTTTTGGAGGGTTAATGAATTTAAGGATTAAACCGGCATAAAAATCAATTATTCGAACTTGCTTCGAGAGCTATTTTTATCTTGTTTTTCAATTCTGTCAGATCAAATGATTTAATAACATAGAAATCAGCAGCAATGGATTTCATATCTTCCTTAAAGGTATCATAGGCGGTACAAAGGACAACAGGCAGTTCATAAAATTTATTGCGGATATCCTGCAGCAAATCAAGCCCGTTGTAATCCACCATCTTTATATCCAGTACAACAAGATCGGGTTTTTCCTTTTCAATCTTCTCCAACAGCTTATACCCGCTGTCTGCAGTTATTATTTCATACCCTGCTTCAGCCAGTTCTTCAGAATAAAGAAAACGGATATGCTCTTCATCATCAACTATTAATATCTTGGCCATCGAATCCTCCCTTACAGATGTCTGATAATGGGATTAATTGAGATCGGACCCAGAATGAAATTTATATTCCGGAAAACAGAAGAATCTAAAAAAAAAGTATAGCATTTATACCATATTCGCTTAAAGGATGCAAATAATTTCAACTCGCCATAAAAAAAGGGCAATCCAGCTAATATTTGAATTACTACCAGTTCATACGGACTTTGATCCCTTTATTTTGGAGATATTCCTTTATCTCCCGTATGGTATATTCGCCATAATGGGTCATAGAGGCAATAAGCGCTGCATCGGCCTTGTCTTCACCAAGCACCTGGAACAGGTGTTCCGGCGTTCCCGCACCTCCGGATGCAATTACCGGGATATTCACATTTGAAGATATAAGCCTGTTCAGATCCAGCTCATAGCCTTCTTTTGTCCCATCGGCGTCAATGGAGTTGAGACATATTTCACCTGCTCCGAGGTTTTCACCCCTTTTTGCCCATTCAAGGGCATCCAGCCCCATATATTTTCTCCCGCCGTTTATCACAATCTCATATCCACTTGGTATCTTATCGGAAATATTAACTTTTTTAACATCCATACCAAGGACAATACACTGACTTCCAAATGCCTCCGCGCCCTGTGAAATAATTTCAGGGTTTTGCACAGCAGCGGAATTTACACTTATCTTCTCGGCACCAGCGAGTAATACCCGGCGCATATCCTCCACTGTCTTTATGCCGCCCCCCACTGAAAAGGGGATAAATATTTTTTCTGCGACTTTTCTCACGGTTTCTATCATAATGTCACGCCGTTCACTCGAGGCCGTGATATCATAAAAAACAATTTCATCAGCGCCTTCAAGATAATACTGATAGGCTGTTTCAACAGGATCGCCTATATCGACATTTCCCTTGAATTTGATGCCTTTGGTAAGTCTGCCGTCACGCACATCAAGGCAGGGAATTATTCTTTTACTTAGCATTATTGTTTCCGCTCCAGTTACAAAAATTTTCCAGTATTTTAAGTCCGGGCCTGCCGCTTTTTTCCGGGTGAAACTGCATGGCCACCAGGTTGTCCGATACTATGACCGATGTAAAGGTTATACCATAGGATGTCTCACCCAGGACTTTATCCCGGAATTCAGGCGCCGGATAATATGAATGGACAAAATAGAACTCACTATCCGGGGCAACGCCTTCAAATAGGGGATGACCGGCCTTCAGGTTAACGCTGTTCCACCCCATATGGGGGACCTTCAGTTTTCTTCCATCAATGTCCCTGAGATCATCAGGAAATTTAATAACCCGACCTTTTACAAGTCCGAGACATTCCGCGTCATTCTCCTGGCTGGCTTCCAGTATAACCTGCGTTCCAAGACAAATCCCGAGTATCGGCTTATCAGCTTCAAATGCTTCTTTAAGGGCAATGTCAAGCCTGTTTGCCTTAAGGTCATTAATGGCCTTTCCCGCTGCCCCTACTCCCGGGAAGATG
>JASFHE010000734.1:0-3453 GCA_050123415.1 Desulfobacteraceae bacterium
AGGTCAGGGAAAAGGCAGAAAAGAATGAGCAGTTTAAGGTGGCGCTTTTTGATATGAAAAAATACCCTGCTACCCGAAACCTTGTCATGTACAGAGGCAAGGGGGAAATTTATGACTTTGATTATGAGATGGTCAACCGGGATCATAAACTGCTGAGAAAAAGATTTGCCTTTGGCGGGGCAGAATATAATCCTCCGGGGAATGTTATACTTGCAGACAAATGCACTGAATGCGGTGCCTGCTATGAGGCATGTACATTTAAGGCCATAAAACCCGGAAGCCCATACAGTATGATCGGAGAAAGGTGTGATGAATGCGGATCCTGCGTTCTTGCCTGCCCTGAAGATGCTATCGTTCAACCAAGAACGATTTAGGCTGTTGATATCCGGTTTTAATGGTAATATGCAGAAAAAATTAATGGATATGTTTGCTAAAACGACGTAAATTGGTTAAGTTGATAATTCCCGGTAACACAATGTAGGAGCAGGCCTGTGTGTCTGCCCCTGCAAAATAATAAAAATCTGTTGGTTTTCTGCGAAGGTAATTTTGACATGGATAAAAAAATGGACTTTATTGAAATTGACAAAGATAAATGCAATCAGGACGGCATATGTATTTCAGCATGCCCGTCAAGGCTCCTCGAATTTGACAAAGACAATTTTCCTGTGCCTGTTGAAGGTGTTGAGGAAATGTGCATCCGGTGCGGACATTGTGTCGCTATATGCCCCACAGGTGCATTAAAACACAACAGACTTGATTTTCACAGGTTTGAGACCTTTGATGAAGAATTCAAGATGAGTAGTGAACAGTGTGAAAATTTTTTTAAAAGCAGGCGTTCCATCAGGGTATACAAGGAAAAATCCGTTTCTGAGGATAAAATCTCAAGACTGATTGATATTGTACGATATGCCCCGACAGCACGGAATGGTCAGGATGTTTACTGGCTTGTTGTTACAGACAAGGACGAACTAAAGAAATACTCGTCCCTGGTAATCGATTTTAATGAAGTTGTATTAAGAGGCGATGTCCCGGGGATTGACCCTAATCCCCATATGAGAAAATTGATAGACGATCACAAGGCAGGTTATGACATGATATTAAGAGATGCCCCTGCTCTTATCATTACTTATGGAGACAAAGAAAACCGTCATGCTCAAAATGACTGTATAATAGCCGCGACAAACCTTGAACTTGCTGCAACCGGTCTGGGGCTTGGCGCCTGCTGGGCAGGATTTTTTATGACAGCAGCATCAAACTATCAACCTCTTATGGAGGTACTTTCACTGCCTGGGGGACATCAGTGTTTCGGGGCTGTTATGATAGGGTATCCCAGATTCAGATATCACAGGATCCCGATAAGAAGACAACCTAAAATAACCTGGAGGTAAAGGATATGAAAATGGAACAAGTTATAAGGGCAATAGCAGGGGCTTTTATCCTTATTTCCCTTGCACTGGGATATCTCCACAGCCCGTACTGGCATCTGTTTACGGTCTTTGTAGGGCTTAATCTCCTTCAGTCTGCTTTCACAAAGTGGTGTCTTATGGAAGATATTCTGGCAAAATTTGGGGTTAAAAAGGAGTGCTGAAAAGAAGTCCATTAAATGCATGGTGGTAATCTATGAATTGCAGGAGGTTGAAGGACAGGTTATAAAATACCTTCCTGTTAAAAACTCTGACAATCCGAAAACCATTCTTCGATTTTGTAACGCCTCGTGCTGTAAAATATGGTACTTATTAATTTCAGGTCTTTTTCATTTTCAGGTACTATAATCTTGGCCTCTTTAATATCAGTCCCATCAGATCCTTTAGGGACCGTGATCTTGATTTCTTTGCAGCCCACCGGAACATCTTCCTTGAGAACCTTAAAACAAATACTGACATTTAAAAGGTCAAAATTTTTGTTGCTTATGACACCAAACTGAATCGTAATTTCTCCGGAATTATTTTTTTTAACATTTTTTGTTACCAACTCAATGTCTCTGGCATTGGCAGTTGTCAAGGATGATAAAAACAAAAAAAATACAGCAAATATAATAACATTTATTCTTTTCATAGCTTGTCCTTTCATAACATCATGTCAAATCCTATAGGTATAATTTCTCTGTTCTTTACCATATTGAAAAATCTTATTTCATTATCTTTTTTTCTACATATACTTTTAAATACGAATCGTTCTATAAAAAAGTATAATTGTTATAAAATAATTTTTCAATAAGTCTGTTTTGTTGCTGAGTATATCAGACAGTTATATGCCGGGGAGTTAAACGATGAAGGGTATCAGGAACAGATTCAATGACCTGCCTGTTGGTTTATGTACTGCCTATGATACATTCAGGGGCGATATAAAATCAATTGCTGCTGATTTCTATGTCGTCGGGTCCTTTGATTTAACCGAGCTGAAAGACAATATAGCACATACTCTTGATCTTTCCAGGGAGAGTCTCCCGGGATGAAATTACTCATTGTATCATTAAATTATTGTTCAGGAGTATTACACACGGGGAGAACCTCTAACATTGCGTGCCTCTAATGAATTTATTACAGGCCGGATTTTTAATCTGACCCTGTTGACATAAGAAAGAATGAACGTTCAACTTTCAACTTCCAATTAAAAACCGAAAGCAAAGAAAAGATAATGTATTCTGTCTTTCATTGAACGTTGAAAGTTCATCTTTTTTAAATATTTTTCAGGATTTTCTGAAAACCTCTTTTAACAACCTGCCAGAAAACAGACTGAAGGGTTTTTGGCTGAAGGCTGTTAGTATCTTCGCTTTACCTTCAGTCCTCAGTCTTTACCCTGTCAAATCCGAAGGTAAGATTTGAAAAATTCAAATCTTATTTAACAGGGTGAACCGCGTTAGCCTGTTTTTGTAAACGAAGATGATTGCCAGGAGCAGATTAGTATACCGAGCGAGCAGAGGAAATTGGCGGCAGACGAGGGAATAGGCACTGAGTACAAGCAAAAAGTCACAGCACAAATTACAAACATTAACACCGGAGAGATGTATACCTCCAGATTTCCAATCACAGGCACCAATCAGATTTATGTACCGGTTGAGATCCAGAAGATGTTGAAGGATTCGAGAAGGATTACTCCCTTCCACGTTCTCCCTCCATTCCGTAACGTTTGTGCAGAGAGTGCATTTCTGTTTTATTTCAAGTTCTGCACGAACGTTATAGCACCCAATGTGCGTGGTCAGACCCGTTTAGGTTTAGTTGCCGGCTAACGTCCCTCATGCATTGAATACAGTAAAACCTTTCAAGATGATGCTGACGATGATGCGTAAATAGATAAGGTTCTCAGGTGGGTGGACAATTAAAAGGATTCCTTCTTTATATTGCCCAAGAACCGCGATTAAAGATTAAAAAAAGGAAGTAAGGATTGAAAAACCTCGTTGGATCAGATAGATATGTGTAACGCCCAAGAAACACAAATCAAACCAACGAGGTT
>JASFHE010000735.1:0-3445 GCA_050123415.1 Desulfobacteraceae bacterium
CGCACTTAATGTAATACTTAAAACTATTCTTGACCCGAACGATGAAGTAATCATCCTGACACCCTGCTTTATGGAATACAAATTCTATGTGGATAACCATCAGGGGATACCTGTATTCGTGGCCAGCAAACCTGATTTTTCTATGGATTTTGATAAAATCAGAGAAGCCATTACGGAAAAAACCAGGGCGGTTATGATCAATACTCCGAACAATCCGACAGGCAAGATCTTTCCCCGGGAGGAACTGGATTCCCTTGCCGGTCTATTGACGGAATACAGTAAAAAAAATGGAAGTCCGATCTATCTTGTTTCGGATGAACCCTACAAAAAGATTGTATTTGACGGCAATGTTGTTCCCAGCATCTTTGATATTTATAAAAACAGTTTTGTCGGCACATCTTTTTCAAAAGATTTATCACTTCCGGGAGAAAGAATCGGTTATGCTGCTCTTAATCCTGAAATGAAAGACAGAGAGCTTGCTTCAGCAGGACTGGTTTTATCTAACAGAATTTTAGGATATGTTAACGCACCCGCGTTCATGCAAAGAGCTGTAAACGGTCTTTTAAATGTAAGCATTGATGTGAGTATCTATGAGAAGAAAAGAGATCTGCTGTGTGATGGACTGGCTTCCCTGGGCTATGAATTTTTCAGGCCGCAGGGAGCATTCTACCTGTTTCCCAAAAGTCCCATAGAAGATGATGTAGCCTTTGTATCGGCATTAAAAGATGAAAATATCCTTACGGTCCCGGGAGCCGGCTTCGGAGGGCCCGGTTATTTCAGGATTGCCTATTGTGTTTCGGATGAAACCATTATAAACTCAATGCCGGGCTTTGGAAGGGCAATTAATAAATTTAAATAAAACATGATTCCCTAAGTTATTGCAGGAGGATCGAATGTATTCAAAAATTATATCTCTAAGGTTTCCAAAAATGTCGGTCAATGAGCCGGTAGTTGTAAATCTGGTAAAAAAATATGATCTTACTTTCAACATACTCAAGGCTACAGTCTATCCCAGAAAAGAAGGACTGATGGTGCTTGAACTGAGAGGTCATAAAAAAAACTACCTGAAGGGAGTCAAATATCTTAAAGATTCCGGTATTAAGGTAACAAGTATTGGCCATGACATACGAAGAGATGATGAAAAATGTTTTCAATGCGGTGCATGTACTGCTGTTTGCCCTACCGGTGCACTGCATATAAAAAGACCGGAAATGGAAGTTATTTTTGACAGAGAAAGATGCAGCGCCTGCGAATTGTGCGTTGCCGCCTGTCCTGCAAGGGCCATGGAAGTGAATTTCGACAGGAGTCTGCTTGAATAAGAAGTTTAAAATAGTCACACTGGGCTGCAAGGTAAACCAGTATGAAACAGCGTCACTACAGGAAAAACTCCAATCAAAAAACTGGCAATCTACAGAGGCTGCAACCGATGCTGATCTTATTATTGTCAATACATGTATTGTAACCCAGAGGGCATCCTACCAGTCAAGACAGGCAGTACGAAAGGCAATCAGAGAAAATCCAACAGCAAAAATTGCAGTGGTCGGCTGCTATCCGGAGGTCTTCCCTGAAGAGTTGTCAAAGATAGATGGTGTACATATCCTTGCAGGGAACAGTGATAAATTTAATGTACCGGATATCCTGGAAAATCCCAATCCTTCAATAGAAAAAAATACCCCCAGAGGTAACAACAGCACACAACAAACCTTTATTATGATGCCGGTCAAAAAATTCCTGGATCGTACCAGGGCATTTTTAAAAATTCAGGACGGCTGTGACTCCTATTGCAGCTATTGCATTGTCCCCTATGCCAGAGGGCCTGTAAGAAGTATGGAGAAAAAAGATGTAATCGGGTCAATAAACACCTTTGTAAAAGAAGGTTATAAAGAGATCGTCCTTACAGGCATTCACCTTGGAAAATATGGAAAAGACTTCACCGGAAAATCGGAACTGGTTCAATTATTAAAGGAAATAGCCGGGCAAAAGCCCGGCTGCAGAATAAGGCTGAGTTCACTTGAGCCGGGTGAGATAAGCGATGAACTGATTGAAATGGTAGCAAGTGAAAGCTGGCTGTGCAGGCACTTTCATATCCCTCTCCAGAGCGGAGATAAAAATATCCTAAAAAAAATGAACAGGTATTACAGCCCTTCGGCCTTTAAAAAACTGATTTTACAGATACATAAAAAAATCCCTGAAGCGGCAATCGGTGTTGACATTATTGCAGGTTTTCCCGGAGAGGACGAAGCGGCCTTTAATAACAGCTACTCTCTTATTGAAGAACTGCCTGTATCGTACCTGCATGTATTCCCGTTCTCTCCAAGAAAAGGCACACCGGCAGCCGATTATCCGGGTCAGGTAGACACAAAAGAAGTTAAGGAAAGGGCAGCAAAACTAAGGGCGCTTGGAAAAAGAAAAAAAACCATGTTCTACAGGTCATGCCTTGGAAAAGAATACTCTGTACTTACCGAAGGATGGGAATCAGAAGAAGACAAAATCATCAAGGGCTTGAGTGACAACTACCTCAAGGTAGTTCTCCATTCAGACACACTGCTTAAAAATGAAATCATAAGAGTAACAGCAGAAAAACATAAAAAGGATTATATCCTGGGAAGTGTTAAAAGTTACCCTTATTGAAGGACATACCCCTTTAAAGCTCTCCTCTCTCTTAAAGTAATTGGCATTCTATACAAAGTTTAAGTGCTGCTTTGGAAAGCTGTTTATCAGCAGTTACTATTTTAAGGTTGTTAAGGGATGCTGCTGCCAGGTGAAGGGAATCAAGTGTTGCCAGTGGAATATCATTACCTGACAACCAATTGAATGCAAGGTTGTAGCAGTCAGTATCTATTATGACTTTTTTAAAAAGCAGTTGATGAATATGAGATTTGAATTCATTAATTATTTTATTTGATGCTTCAACTGAAATCTGACCTTCTCTGGTTTTTCTGGCTAAAGCAGAAGCAAATTCCACTTCTGTAAGAGGCGATATGACAGGCATATCAGTACTTATGATTATTTTTTCAGCTTTTAAGCTTATGGATTCAGGACAATAATATGCAACAAGAACGCTTGTATCAATATACAGCATTAAAAGCGTTCCTCTTTTCTTGCATCAACAACCGATTTACTCATGGATTTCCCCCGGATTATTATTGATGACCGAAATTTTTTAAGAGTTGGGAGTTTGCTTTCATTATGATGGGATATTATTTTAGCAACTGATTTGCCTCTCCGCTTTATTATAATCTCTTCACCGGCCTCAACTTTATCAAGTAGAGAGCTCAGATTTGATCTAGCTTCCCTTACATTTATCTCTAACATTATTGCCCTCCTTTATGTACTCATAAAGTGTACACACTCATCTGATTATTGTCAATGGATTTTTCTATCCTTAATAGTTTGGGCATAAAAAACCTCCCATACCTTATAGCTGGATATGAGAGGTTTTACT
>JASFHE010000736.1:0-3434 GCA_050123415.1 Desulfobacteraceae bacterium
GATGATCTCCTTTTCAATCTGTCTGCCCCCCTTGAACATAACCAATGTATCATGTGTAAAAGAATGATTGCCTGTAGTATGCCCCTTCTGTAATATTTTCCTGATCAAATAGGGGTAGGTTTGAGCTCTTTCACCAATCACAAAAAAGGTGGCGGAAACATCATATTTTTCAAGTAAATCTAAAAGCATAGGTGTTGTTAGCGGATCCGGCCCATCATCAAAAGTCAACGCCACAGCCATTTGGCCTGAAAGTCCCCGGCTTATAATCGGCAAGTAAAATCCGAATCGCGGTATAAAAGGGGCCGAAAAACAAAGAAGAACAAAGGAGATTAGAGGGATTAATGTCCAAGTGGGTTCAAAAACAGCAATAAATAACGTGAATAAAAGCACGACTGCAGCTGAACGTTCTGCAATGGTAGAGTGTTTTAGGGTAAAAGAAGAAAATCGTTTTTGGAAAATCAAATTCACTTTTTAATGACCTTGAAATACATGTATATTTTCTTTCCTAAACTATATATAGCAGAATAGCAGTCCTATCAGTGGGATAATTTTCTATCTGCTTGAATGAATCAACACTTTGGAATTTTTAATTTTGCCCGCCTCAAGCCTAAAGTCAACATCAAATTTTAAATTGTCAAAGACATTAAAGTGTATCTAATGAAAAATACCTTGCCAGCTTGTATCTCCGTATTTAAATCACTTGATTTTCATGCATTAACGGCTTAAAAACAAGATCTGCCTGCTTAACTCCAAAGATGGTGTTCAATCAAAAATGAGGATTTTTGTTTAGATAAAAGCGGTCCACTCAGCCAAGGCTGAGACCAAGATTACAAGTAACAAGGTTGTTACTTAAAAGCGTTCCACCCAGCCACAGCTGGGACCAAACCTACAAATAACAGGTAGTTATAGCGACCGATTTCGTGTATTAAAGATCGCAATGGTGATGCGAAGTAGGCCGATTACTCAATGGTGTCTTCTGTAATTTTGCAGGAACCCGCTTAGAAGCGTGGTCCCGGATACCGTGACCCGAGCATTGGTGAAGCTGTATATCCCTTTTGAGAATACAGATCTATCCCGTTAAAAAGAATACTTTTTTAAATCACTATCCGGCCATCACCATTTACACGAAAGGATATTGATGATGGCAAGAAAGACAAACAAGAAGTTTAAAAACAAGGTAAAATCTTTGCATATAATACAGCCCGATTCAGCTGGCATCGACGTCGGTGCAAGTGAAATCTATGTTGCCGTACCCCCAGATCGGTCGGATGAACCTGTCAGACATTTCGACACCTTCACCGAAGATTTGCATCAGGCCGCCAAGTGGCTTAAATCCTGCGGCATCAAATCAATTGCTATGGAATCCACAGGTGTCTATTGGATTCCCGTCTTCCAGATTCTCGATATCTACGGCTTTGAAGTCATTTTGGTCAATGCCAGACACGTCAAAAATGTTCCGGGCAGAAAATCCGATGTTCAGGATTGCCAATGGCTTCAATATCTGCATTCTGTAGGCTTGTTGCGAGGCTCCTTTCGGCCTGCCCAGGATATCTGCGCCGTGCGTTCTCTGCTCAGACACAGAGACAATTTAGTCAAAGCGGCCTCATCGAATATCCAACATATGCAAAAATCACTTACCCAAATGAACCTTCAAATTCATAATGTCATCAGTGATATTACCGGCGTTACCGGTTTAGCCATTATCGACGCAATTGTTGCTGGAGAGCGTAATCCTTTAAAATTGGCCAATCTTAAAGATCGACGAATCAAGGCCAGCAAAAAAACAATCGCAAAATCGCTTACAGGAGATTATCGGCGCGAACATCTTTTTACTCTTAAACAAGCCTTACAGTCCTATCGTAATTACCAGCAGTTAATCCTGGATTGCGATATGGAAATCGAAAGTCATTTGAAAGAATTTGAATCCCGGATTGATATTGATAATTCACCACCAAAACAAAATAGACGTAGAAAAAATGGCAACAACGCACCGAACTTTGATCTGAAATCACACATGCACCGACTTTTGGGAACAGATTTAACTCAAATAGACGGCATCAGCGATTTGACCGCCCATGTTGTTTTCACTGAAGCGGGACCGGATCTTTCTAACTTCAAAACCGCTAACCATTTCTGTTCCTGGCTTGGCGTTTGCCCGCAAAACAAAATCAGCGGCGGAAAAGTCCTATCATCCCATACACGGACAGGTCCCAATCGACTTGCCCATGCCCTTCGAATTGCTGCCAATTCTCTCTGGCACAGCAGATCCTATCTGGGTGAGTATTTTCGGCGTATGCGAGCCCGTCATGGCGCACCAAAGGCAATCACAGCCACCGCCCATAAGCTGGCTCGAATTATTTTTCATCTCATCAAAAACCAAAAAGAATTTGATGATACCGTTTTTTCAAAGCAAGAAGAACTTCATCTGGAGCGACAAAAAAGCAGATTGCTAAAACAGGCAAAAGCCTTGGGTTTTCAACTCGTTCCAGCGTAATTTTCAGGTAATGTTATTAAAAAGCTTCTAATATCGCCAAATCCGGCTTGCTAAGTTTTTCCAAAACACTATCCAGAGAATTAGCAGACGACAATATTCTTGTAAACTGCGTTTCTCCGGGATTAATCGAATCATCCCAAAATGAACGTTACTTTTCCGGTGCTGAACGTAGAGCGGCGACTATCAAGATTCCTCTTGGCCGGTTTGGTTATCCTGAAGAATTTGCGGATGTAGTCACTTTTTTATGTTCCGACCGAGCGAGTTATATAACCGGCGAAAATCTGATAGTTGATGGTGGAATGAGTAGAGGCTTGTGAAACGGTAAAACACAAATTTATGTTTAATCGGGATAGAACTCCCCATTGCTGAGAAGCCCTCCCACACCACCTGGATATACGGGTCCGTATCCGGCGGTTCGGCTGGTCAAAGAAGACAAAGCGAATATATTGCCCTCCGGGCTTTATTCAAGCAGGACGCTACCGACATTTCGACCACTGCCGCAGTATGCCGATAAGACCATGCTCTTTGATAACCACGACCATTTACCCAAGCTATTCGGCCCAGGCACCGTTCAGGCCTTCATCGGGGTGAGACCTCCGTGGTAATCTTTCTCTTCGAAAGGCACGGCTCGTTTCCACCGACTACTATGCCCTCTGCTGACTTCTCTCATGCGGTCAGGGACGGTTACCCGATCCTAAAGCCGTTTTACGGCACATGAGAGATCTCCCGGGGTAAACACATGTCTTTCAATACGTGAACGCCGAGTTTACGGACACACCTTATGATGGATAGAGGACTTTGTCTTGAGGTGCAGACTCGTCCCGGCGTGCGCGCCTTATACTCGATTTCTGTACGTCATCCCGTATCTTCGCGATTGCCCTGCCGCAGCAGGGCAGCTTCCTCCCAAGGCACCGTCACCGGTACCCTGTTGCCATACCGC
>JASFHE010000737.1:0-3432 GCA_050123415.1 Desulfobacteraceae bacterium
TAGCTTTTTAACATTTATCAAATAAGCGTAAAAAGCAACTGGATTCCACGGTCAAGCCGTGGAATGACGTAGGTGGTGATCCGGTGAAAATGGTTGTTGCGATTTCCTTAAGTCAACAACATTGGGTATAAATCCCGACCCTACTGTTAATCGATGTAATATCACCCTTAAGCTTTTAGCATCCAGGCTAAACCGCTTTAGCCTGTTTTAAACCGCCAGATCAACCTGCTGTATTGTTCCGGCTGTTCCGTTTTCTCTTAAATAAATACCTGTCCTGACAGTCTGTCCTGTCAGTTCATTTTCGTTTCCCTTCTGGTCAAACCGGGTTGACAGATTCCCTGTATTGATTGCGCCGATTCCGATGTCCTTGAGGTTTCTAAGGCTTTCATCTCCCATGGCATCCATTGTCCATACACGGAGCTGACTGTATACAGGATCATTTTCATCAATCCAGTTGTTGCCGTCAACATCATGGGCAGAGAGTTCTTTAAAACCGTTTCCAGTCTGCGGACCAAAAAGTTCTTTACCATTATTGACAACACCGTCACCGTTGCTGTCGATTACAAGATAACCGCTTCCCGGCTTCAAAACAGGAACATCTTCATTTATACCGTCTGAATCAAGGTCAAAGGAAAATTTAATATCCGATAATTCAGCGGCATTTCCATTGAAATTAATGACAAGAGGATCTGTAAGCAATGCATCCCCTGCCCTGAATCTGAAGCTTTCATAGGAGGCATACTCTCTCTGCATTGAAAGCTGGAGAGAAAACTCTATTTCTTTATTGTCACCGGTTTTTATTATACCGGCAGCGGAAAAGGAGACCTCTTCTTTCTCATAGTGAGACTCCTGGTAATTGTAAGAAACACCCCAGCCTTCCCGGCCGGATTCGGTTTCAGGATCTGACTGGCTGTTTTCCTCTGTAATATCAAGGTCATTGGAATTTCTTTGAAATTCGGAGAGATCAAGGATCTTTATTTTTTTACCGGAAAGGATCTCTGCAAGCAGCGCATCGAGCGTCATTTTCAATTCGCTCATCTGATGCTCATCCGGAAGTTCGTCACTGCTGCATTCTTCTGCAAGGCACTTTGCTTTGGCAGAAATACTTACCTTTTCACCGGAAGCACTACCATTGGATGGATCAATCCAGACACTCAGGTTTTCCCGTTCTTCATCCCTGCTTATAAAATGTCTTTCAGATGCCATGTATATGTTTGAATTTTCAATCTTCATAACATACCCCTTATTCATGGCTAATTTATAGACCTTTCAGCCTTTTACTGAACGCCGATGGCTGAACGCTGATAGCGTGGATTCAAAAACGTTAGTTTTTGAGAACACCAACTATACGACTATATCAATATTCTGCCCTATTCCCAGAGATTTGAGAATACCGCTCATCAGATCTTCCTGGATCTGGAGAGCATCCTTCAGAAGGGCAATATCCTTTTCAGTTTCCACCTGACTGTTCTGAGCGGATATAATTTGTGCGGCAAGTGCCGGACTGCCTGTTCCTGCGGGATTAATAGCCATTCAAAAATCTCCTTAAAACCTTCTTTCTATCTGTATCGGTAATAAATTCCAGTTTCATTAGACATTTTTATTATTGGTCGGATATATTTTTAAAAAATATATCCGACCTCGCCAGGTTTTAAAGTGTTGCTTAAGTATAGTTATTCTCATTAAATTTTAAACTTAGTCACCATGCCACTTAATCGTTCAGCCAACTCTGAGAGTTCTTTGGCGCTTTGATTTACTTGAGAACTGCTATTCGACATTTCCTGAGAGGCCTGACTAACCTCAGACACATCTTTTGAGATATCTTCAGCTACACTGGAGATTTGAGTGACATTCTGATTTACCTCCTGGATTCCCTGAGCTGCCTGAACCACATTGCCTGCGATCTCTTGAGTAGTAGCGGATTGTTCCTCAACAGCAGTGGCCGTGTAATTAACAATTTCATCAACGTCATTTATGATATTTGTTATCTGTTCGATAGAAGTCACTGTGTCTTTAACCTTATTCTGAATACTGCCAATTTTCTGGCTAATTTCCTGTGTCGCCTCAGCAGTCTGTCTTGCAAGCTCTTTTATTTCATTAGCAACTACAGCAAACCCTTTTCCAGCCTCTCCTGCCCGGGCTGACTCAATTGTAGCATTTAAAGCCAATAAGTTTGTTTGTTCCGATATCTCCGCAATCGCCTCAGTGACTTTCCCGATATCCTTAGCCTCTTTTCCCAATTCATCGACCTTGATTGAAGCGTCAGATGCCTAGTTTACAGCATCCCGGGTTATATCAACTCTACTGGTCAAATCTCCTTTGGAAAGTGCTTCTGCAAATTCAACGCCTTTTTGTATCGGTTTTGTGATGGAACGTGTAATAAGAAAAGCGACTATCACAATCGCCACAATCCCAATAACAGCGATAATCGCCATTAACCACTCAATGGAGTTAATGGCCGAAAAAGCCTCTGCCTTATCGATTTCAGCCAGCAATGCCCAGGAAAAATCACCAATTTCTAAAGGCGTGTAGGCTGACAAAAAAGGGTTACCATTGTAATCAATTATAATCCCCGTATCAGTATTACCCTCGCTTGCCTCTTTGACAGCGACCGTATCCACACTGCCCGTCTGTGGATTCATAAAGGAAGCAATGACACTATGATTCTTGGGATCTAAGTACGAGTTGGACCGCATCAGTTTGTCAGGGCCGACAAGATAGGTTTCTCCGGTTTTCCCCATCCCGGCCCTTTCCATCATGATTTCGTTGAGCTTATCAATGGGGAATTGAAAAATCGCCACACCAATTTTTTTACCTTTATGGAATATCGGGGAAGCTATAAAACCGGCAGGCGCATTATAGGACGGCAGGTATTTGGCAAAGTCTGTGATAATCCAGGTGTCCTTGCCTGAACCATTGCCTGCTTTTCTAAACGCCTCCCCAAAATTTGTATTAGCATAGGGACCGTCCAACAGAGAAGTCGTGTAGTCCAATTCTTTATATACAGAATAGACGATATCTCCTGTTTCAATATCAACTAAAAATATATCATAGTATCCGAACTTTTTAAGATAATCCCGGATAACAGGATGAACTTCTTCATGCAGTTCGCTGTATCCGGAGTTATCCTTAGCGCTCATAAGTGCATCTTTTGATCCGAGAGGATTTTCATTCACACTAATATAGTAGTATTGCAGGGCAATAGAATGCTCGCTCAATCCATTAAACATCATTTCAATATCAGGATTTGCATTCTCGTTTTGTGCCTTATATTGGGCAGTAAATTCACTGACATAATAGTTCTTAACTGATTTTGAACAGTTTGTTTTAAACATTCTAATGATATCAGAGTGTTATTGTAGTATAAATTTATCTTGGCACTACCGGTTTCTTATTTAACCATGATTAGATTTCCATGATTGTCGGAGGTAA
>JASFHE010000738.1:0-3431 GCA_050123415.1 Desulfobacteraceae bacterium
CCTTCTCTTGCTTTGGGGTAAAGGTTAAGAAGGCCATACCTCCTTTTTCTCTTTCATTCAAGATAATTTCTACTTATTTTCACATTTTTGCAAGTGCCTCATTTGAATACGCTTTTGCTGCTTCCTTTTTCAGTTTTTCCCTGTCTACCTCATATCCTTCTCCAAACCACATGATTGCGGGGATATGCTTCTGGTCTTCAGGGGCCATAAAATAAGGAAGCCCATGCAGGTACACACCTTTTTCACCAAGTGATTCACCGTGGTCGCCAATATAAAACATGACCGATTCAAAATGCGGATATTGTTTTAAAAAAGCTATCACCTTTGAAAGAAAATAATCCGTATAAAGAACTGCATTATCATATGCATTACTGATCTCTTCCCTGGAACACTCTCCCAGCTCAGAGGTCTTACAGACAGGTTTGAACTTCTCAAAAACTTCAGGATATCTTTTATAATAAGCAGGGCCATGATTTCCCATCTGGTGGAGAACGATCAAAATATCCCCGCTTTTCCGGCTCTCAATATACTCTTCCAGGCCAGCGAGCATTCCTTCATCCCTGCATTCAATATCACAGACAGGATTATTTTTCGGATCCCTGTAATCTTCATAGGGCACCCTGTCCGCTACACCCTTTGAGCTGGAATTATTATCCCTCCACAGGATATTGACGCCTGCGTTACTTAATACATCCAGAACATTATGCGTCGATTTGGCCTTGCCGTAAGAATATTCATCCCTCGTAAAAATTGAAAACATGCATGGGATAGAAACGGATGTCGTGGTCCCGCAGGAATGCATATCAGAAAAATTAATTATATCCTCTTTCTCAAGCAACGGGTTGGTGTTCTGCTCATACCCGTTAAGGGACAGCCTGTTTGCCCTCAGGGCTTCTCCAACCACTAAAATAATGAGTTCCCTCTCAATATCTGCTTCCGGTATTTTTGCATCCGTACCAATTTTTTTTATAACCACTTCACTGCTGGAAAGATTTTTTCCAATATACTTGCCAATAGAAAAAAGATAATAGGTCGGATTTGTGTAGTATCTTAAGGACTTATGTTCTCTTAAAAAGGAGGTGTAAAAATCACTTACAGGGAGTGCTGATGCAAGGATAATCAGAATTGCGGATATAACGATTATCACTCTTGAAAGCAGTTCTTTTTTAAATGATTTATACCTGATTTTTAATCTGTAGACGATTTCTGACGGTAAGATCCCCGCGAAAACAAGGTAAATAAACAGTTTTAGATTTAACAGGTCAAAGACCTCGCCGATGTCTGTTTCAACAGTATTTTGAATCATAGTATAGTCGATAACGACATTGTAATGGTTCATGAAATAGCTGACTAGGGAAGAGACCAGCAGGATAGTAATAAGGATCGGCTTTGCTGTATATTTTAAACAGAAAATGGAAAATAACAGGATTATAACAGAAGTCAATACAACCGTTATTGAAGCCAGAAAACCTATATTACTCATAGAAACAGGATAAATGGCAGTAACCTTTTTGAAAAATGTAAAATTATCAAAAGCCACTAAGAATACAGAAGTAAAAATGATCAGCCAGAAGCTGGTTATTTCCCAATTGTTCTTATGTCCGGTCTTTTTTTCGACTGGTCTTTTAGATGATTTACTTTTCATTTCAAAATTAAATAGAATATATCCTGATTATATTTATATGAGCAGCTTATGTAAATACATCTAAATTCCGTTTAAAAACCTATCCTTGTCTCTACCACAAACTGCATACCTTTAATATTCGATTCCCCATCCAGCGGAAATGCAAGATCGAGATGAATCATACGCCCGATACTCGAACGGGAATTCCCGATCCTGAGCCCGATTCCTACATCCCTAAGCAGGCCAAGGTTTTTCGTTCCGGCAAGACTATTGCCCCATGTTCTGCCTGCATCGAAAAAAACCGCCCCGCCGATTCGGAATACTCTGAATGGATACCAGTCAGTGAACACCCGCTGCTCAATGGTCAGTAACGCTTTTGCCTCACCACCCTGGTAACGGATAGGATAGCCCCGTAATCCGTTATCGCCACCTAGCAGCAACTGATTGTCAGGATCAAAGTTTTTACCGATCGTGCCTTTAAGCCCTGCGTAAAACAACCAGTGAGATGACTGCCGCCAGTGGTAATTTGAATAGGCCGAGAACCGGACATCCTCGCTGTTTCCGGATAAAAGACGTCCGCCAAGCCTCCATCCGGTGAGTATGGTACCGGTTTTATGTATATGAAAGCCATTACTTGAGTCAGCATTAAAATGGAATCCACTGTCTGATGATCCCACTGCTTCATTTGAATAACCAAGTCTTACCGAAAACCGGGTGCCGAGATATAAATCCTCGGTTTCATGAATCTGGTTAAAATTACTCTCAACCTCATAGTTATCCTCTATTATTTCAAACCCAAGATAAGGAAACAGGTATTTCCGGTCCTGTGGTGATATGGCTTCGGACATGGGATCGTCAGGTACTGCAGTGAACTGGTGATCGTCATATACTATGCCGGTTATCAGGCGGCGCGTCCACCCGTCTCTTAGTCCCGTAGACCAACCGATATTCATCTGGTAGTTTTCAAGTTTATGATCAAACTCTGTAACAATTTTACCACGATCGTAGATCGAATCCGTTCTTTTAGCAGACAGAAGGGACCCGCCTATAGAGTCCCTGCTTTCGAGTGAGAAAAAGGGTTGGCCGAAACGAAGATAACGTTCATAACCATCACTGTTATCTGCATACGAGATCGCAGCCTCGTAAAGACTTCCGCCGATATGCTGATTCGCAATACTTAAGGCCTTTGTATCACGATCGATAGTTGATTTATATTTCAATACAACTGAGGTTCCGGTGCCCAGCAGGTTTTCTTCTTCCAGATCAATTCCACCGCTATTAGTTCCACCATGTCTTCCGAATGAAATGCCTGCATTAAGTGTCCATATATCCCTCGTCTTTACATTCAAATCAACAACGCCATCCTTATATCGAACCGGTTCAATTACAGCGTCTCCGATATATTGATTGCTGCGAAGAATACGTGCACTTTCCTCGATATCACGTATCGAATAGCGGTCACCCTCTGTAAAAAGCAGTTGCCTCCGAATAACCTTTGGACGGGTTGGGATATGAATAGCGTTTGCGACTCTAAAAAGCCATCGGTCTTCCAATGGATTATCAAGGTCAAAAACATTCTGGTTTTCTATAGTAATCTTTCCGATTATGGTATTTTGTTTCTCAGGTATTTCAGGAGTTATACTCTCTAACTGAGACCTGCCGGAGGTTTGCTCCGGATGGTCCTCACCTCTTACAGGTATAGTAAAAAGGAGAATAACTGTTGATATAGCCACAGCCCGGATTCTACACGTGATGAGTTGTGACAATAAACAGGTTCTTTTTTGGCAGGTACTCATTAAAAAGAACC
>JASFHE010000739.1:0-3413 GCA_050123415.1 Desulfobacteraceae bacterium
CCCTGAGAACCGCATCAATAATGTCATCCAGCTTTGCATATGCCTGAGTGTAGGTTCCAAGAACTTCAAGGAACTTCTGGGGTTCCACTATTTTCCATCTTG
Source organism: Desulfobacteraceae bacterium (assembly GCA_050123415.1). Classification (GTDB taxonomy): domain Bacteria; phylum Desulfobacterota; class DSM-4660; order Desulfatiglandales; family HGW-15; genus JAAZBV01. The sequence goes on from JASFHE010000739.1 coordinate 103, forward strand.
CTGTTGTGTCCACATATATAAACCTTTTATCCCGCGTCGGTATTTCCTTGGGGTCACCGTCCCATCGCATAATACGTTTTTCATATCGATGGATATCCTGAATAAACGGGATTTTAAATTTGAGCCCGGATTCAATCTTTGGTTCTCCGACCGTTCTTCCAAACTGGGTTATCACTACCTGTTCCCACTCGCTTACAGTGTAAAACCCGCCTGAAAACAGCAGGATCAGAAAAATCATAACTGCAATACTTAAAAATATTCCTGTTCTTTTCATTTTATTTCTCCCACATAAGCTTTCCGCTGATTCAATTGAAGAAGAGGCAGAAGGCCTTTTTGCGCACTGTCGATAATATAAATTTCCTTGGCATTAGGAAGAATCGACTGATATGCCTCAAGGTAGAGTCGCTGTTTTGTGACTTCCTTTGTGCTCCGGTATTCCTTGAGAACGGCAGAAAACCTGGCCACATCCCCCTTTGCATGGTTAATTCGTTCAAGGGCGAATCCCCTTGCCCCGTTGATAGCCCTTTCTGCTTCACCTCTGGCCTGAGGAATCTGCCTGTTATATGTTTCCTGTGCCTGGTTTATAAGTTTCTCCTTTTCCTGCTGTGCTTCGTTTACCTCGTTAAAAGCGCCTTTTACCGGATCGGGCGGCACCACATTCTGAAGTCTCACATTAACAATTTGAATTCCGGTTTCATAATCATCAAGAATCTTCTGAAGCTCTTCCCGGGCCATCCTGTTTACCTCTTCACGATTCTGGAGGACATAGTCAAAGCTTCGGTTCCCGACTATACGCCGGTTAACGGATTCGCTGATATCGCGCAGGGTTAGGATAGGGTCCTGCACATTGAAAAGATACTTCCGTGGCTCTTCCCTCCGGAACTGTATGATCCACTCCACATCAATAACATTCAGGTCTCCTGTAAGCATGAGAGATTCTCGTTCCGTTGCAGCGCTCTTTTCATACCTGCTCTGAATACCTGTGCTAATACTTTTAAAACCGAAGGTCTCTGTGTCAACCTGTTCCGTGTGCACCTTGTAAACATTATCGATTCCAAAAGGGATTTTGAAATGAAGTCCCGGCATAACAATACCGGAATAACTCCCAAACCGCAGAATAACCCCTTTATTACCGGGAGGGATGGTGTAAAATGAGGTGTATCCAAAAATTATTAACAGAATAATAATTATTATCAGGAGCCAGGTTGGCTTTTTTCCCTTACCAATACTAAGGGAGTCTCCCACTTTCCTGATTATTTCGGGAAAATCCGGAAGCTCTGCGTTCCTATTTCCAGGATCATTTTCAAAAGGCATATGTCTTTTCCTTTCTTCTTGGATGTTATTTTGTATTTTATTCGCCTGCTTTAACGCGTTTCTTGCCCAATGATCTTCGCTGCTGAATGGCGCTGATGAACACCATGATAATGGCAAATACCGGCAGGACATGAATCCATCCTCCCGCTGTGTGGTTAAATGCTATCAGCAGCAGCCACAGAACTACCATGTACGTAGCAATTGTCCTTAACATGGATTGCTCCTTCTCTTATTGAGACCTTAGGATATGCACAGCATCATTACCTTCTGTGTGGAATACCGAATGAATTTTTATCTCCATGGGCTTTGCCAGAAGGCTCTTTGTTCCAAGTATAATACTGAATCTTTCAGATCCGATATACCTGTTAAGATCTTCACGGGTTTTCCACTCCTCAATAAGGTTGAAAACAGTATTTTTATGGATATCACTGAAAATGCCATAGCTGATACAACCCTTCTCCTTGCCTTTTGTTTCAAGCATCGAAAGAAGTGTCTGCATAAGCTCTTTTCGCTTTTCAGGAAGAGCTGTGAATATTACTCTTATTAAGATCATCAGGGCACCTGTTTTCAATGTCGGTATTTAAGGAGTGACGAAACCATACAGTGTTTTTTGTATTCGGATTAATTGTTCACTTATTTTTTTCAGCATCCAGATTTATTTTCTTCATCCGGATTAAATGCTGAACCATGAGTTGTTCGTATTTTCCTCTGGCATCTGAAAGTTCCTTCTGGAAATCAAGGGCTGTATCCTTATCCGGTTCTTTCTTGGCAAGTTCTACCTTCAGGTAAAGCTCTTTCTCATATATGGTCTGCCTGAGGTCTTCGGTTGCCAGAATAAAGGACTCCTGTTCAGCATTCAGTTTTTTTACCGTTTCATTACTTAGATTTCTGTCATAGCCCGGATACTTGTATGATGCTGCTGCCCCCTCATTAAAGCCGTACCTCATCATCCTCCGGCCGTATTCCAGTATTTCATCCGGGTCCTGCCCCATCATATTGTATGAGCCATAACCCTCACTGTTACTGCCTTGTCCAAAGCCATTTGAGCAGGGTATGAACATTAAAATTATTAAAAGTATTACCGATATTTTGTTGATATTTATTTTCCTCATTGTTCACTCTCCCTGAAGGAATTATTCCCCCTGAAAATTCTTTGTTTAATCAATACAACAGTGCTCCTTCGATAGCGTTTTGTAGTTCATTCATTCTAAAGGGTTTGAATATGATTGAAGAAAACAGGCTCTTACCTGCTTCCAGTTTATCGATATCATCATCACTGTCACAACCTGTAAGCAGTATGACAGGTGTTGCCGGAGATCTTCTTTTAATATTCGTGGCCAGTATCAATCCGTCCATGAAAGGCATCTCATTGTCCGTTATAACTATCTGGTAAGATCCCTCAAGAAAGAGAGAAAGCGCTTCAAAGCCGTTGTCAGCCAGGGCCACCTCTAATCCCATACGATTAAGAAACTTATAAATTGAACTCTGCATCTGCCTGTCATTCTCGGCATACAGTACGTTCCGGGACATCGGCTTATTCCGGCTTGAAAACTCAAAGGTTTCATGATCGCGCATTGTGTTTTCCATGAATCTCCCTAGTGCCTTATTTTTCGGTTATGGACTGGCACTAATTATGTAAATATTTCAATTCCCGAAAATCAGGCTGAACAAAAGAGATAACTGAGTCTCTTCCCGGGTCCTGAATCCCTCCCGCCTGCCTGAAACCCGCCTCAACATAAAGGCGTTTATACAGATATATATCCAAGCTTCGTGCCAGCGCGGCCAGGCAGTGTCTGATCTGATCCAATGCATTGAATTAACATGAAGTATTCAAAATTGACGGGTTGAATTCGTAAGACGTGTTACTGCAGAATAATGGTCACATATAACATATGGTCATATATGGCCATTTATCAGGGCATTTAAGTAGGTGTTCAGGAATGCACTCGGTTCGCCTTAAATATTATATAAGACTCAGGGTAAAATGGAACGATATT